>JBGOTL010000004.1:0-75004 GCA_041476465.1 Candidatus Acidiferrum sp.
CCACGCGCGGGCTGATGACGCAGGGCGCCGTGAAGGACACTCTGGGCGCGCCGCTGATTCAGGCCAACACGGATTACACGGTGCGCGCGCGATGCGCGAGGAACGCCACGCTTTCGCAGGGCACGCTGCACGTGCATTTGTACAGCGCCAGCGGGGGAGTCAACACCAGCGGGTTGCAGCTTACCGCGGCGCAGCTCACGGCCAGCTACGTCGAATATACGGCCCAGCTGACCGCGCCGCTGGCGACGATACCCGGCGATCTGCTTCTGCGCGTCTACGCCGACGGCACGCCGAATCAGAACGGCCAGTTTTATATCGACAGCGTTGAGATTTATCCCACGGCCCAGCCGGTAAATGCTTCGCTGGTGCGCGCCAGCCGCGTGGAGGATGCGGAAAGCTACGACGGCATCGACGGCCTGTTGAGCGTGGCGGAAAACAACGGCCAGGCGATTCGCGCGGCGTTCAAGCTGCGCGAGCGGCTGTATTTCGTGAAGGAACATTCGCTGCACGTCACCCAGGATGACGGCACCAACGAGCCGTCGCTATGGTCCATCGCGGAAGTGTCGCGGCGCGTGGGCACGCCGTCCGTGCGCGGTGTCGGCCTGGGCGAGGACTGGGTGGTCATCGCACACCGCTCCGGCCTTTATATCTTTTCCGGCGGCGAGCCGGTGAAAATCTCGCAGGAAATCCAGCCCACCTGGAACCAAATCAACTGGCAGTACGGCCACACGCTGTGGGTCACCGTGGATACCAAGGAGCGCCGCATTCTTGTTGGCGCGCCATTTGGCAGCGCTACATCGCCGAATCGCGTGCTGATGCTCGATTATCGCGATCTGGACTCCGCGGAGCTGATCGCTTCGCGCCCGCCGATTAACATTTCGTATTCGGGAAGAAAAACCGCCACGGACAAAACGCGTAAGTGGTCGCCCTGGTCCATCGCCGCGAATGCTTGTGCACTACTCGAGCGCGCCAATGGCGGCGCGGTGGTTGCGCTCGGGGGAGGAACACCGGGCGTGGGTGGCGGCGGGGCAACCGGCAAAGTCTATCAGCTCAGCGATTCACAATTCTCCGACGATGGCGTGGCCATCCTCAGCTACTACACGACGCATTATTTTCCGGAGCGCGCGGTCGAGCAGGCGCTCTCGCTCGGCGCGCATCGCAAATTGTTCAGTTACCTCACCCTGTTTGTGGAAGGCGCGGGGAATCTGGGGCTCACCAGCTTCACCGATTCAGCCAGCGCTGCGCAGACCCAGCAGCCGCTGCCGCTAAGTTCGCCCGCCCTGAAGGACCTCGAGCTGCCCATCAATGTGCTGGGCGAGCGCGCCGCGTTTCAAGTAAGCACAAATCAAGCGGGCGCATGGTTCCGCCTGCAAAAGTTCAATCCTTCGGTGCGCACGGATCCCTGGGCGCCCGTCCGCGGCTTCAACTAGAGATGCTGACCGTCGCACAACTCGCGCCACTGAAGGACCGCGACCCGTATCTCTACGAAACGCTGGCGAAAATTGTTGCCGCGGTGAATGCCACGGGGCAGCGCGCGGGTGTGGACTCCAGCACTCCATCGCCGGCGCCGCCGCCCATTGCTGCCATCGCGGTGCGTGCGTCGAACGGGTGGTTCGATATTTCCATCAGCGATCCCTCCGATGCGCGGCCCGGTCTATTTTATTTCGTGGAATCGGATACCACGCCGGCATTTGCCGCGCCGCGCGTGTATTTCATGGGTGCGTCGCGGAATCTGTACGTGCAGTTGGGCAATCAAACGCTCTACTGGCGCGGGTATTCACAATACATCGGGTCGATGCCATCCGCTCCGGTGACCTTCGGCGGCCCTGCGACCCCCGTGACAGGCGGCGGCTCGAGCGGGCCAGCGCCGTTGCCGTCCAGCGGGAGTGGTGCGCTACCCAATGGCTTGCTGCGCGGCGGAAATGGCTTTGGCGTGCATCCTGGTTCACGAATTCCGCGCCAGGGGTTCTTGTAGGTGCCGGGCTTCAGCCCGGCATGCCGCCCTGAAGGGCGGCGCCTGCATAATCCTCCGACAGCGTGAATCGTCCCGAGATTCTGATGCTCATCCGCGAATATCAAGAGCGCGATCTCGAGGAGCTGCGCGCGATTCACGCCTCACAAGGATTCGACTATGCGCTTCCGGACCTGCGTAATCCGTTGTTTGTGACCAAGCTGGTTCTCACAACTCCCGGCGCTAAGCGGGAAATCATCGGCGCGGCGCTGCTGCGCCTAACGGCGGAAGCGTACTTGCTGCTCGATCCGCGCGCCGGCACGCCTCGCGAACGCTGGCAATGGTTGTTGGCGCTGCATGCCGCAGCGGAGCGCGACGCCTGGCAGCGTGGACTCGAAGATGTGCACGCATGGCTGCCTCCGCCCATTGCCAGGAAATTCGGCAAACGCGTGGAACGCCTCGGCTGGGTCCGCGACGATGCCTGGACGCCGTACTGCAAACGAATCACAGAATCATAATGAGGAGCTTTTATGGGACGCGGTGCACAATCACAAACACGGCAAATGACCGATCAGGAGCGCGCCAACATTGACGCGCTCAATCAGCAGTTTCAGGGGCAGCAGCAACAGGTGGGCAACACGCTGCTGCCGCAATACCAGAGCATTCTGAATAGTCCTGGCCTGAGCGCCGCGGACAAAGCGGCAGTGACCGGGCAATCGCAAGGCTCGCTGGCCAGCGCTTACGATTCGCTGCAGCAAGCGGCGCAGAATCGCATGGCGCGCACGCGCAACTCCGCGGGGTTCGGCGAGATCGCCGACGAACTGGCGAGGCAGAAGGGAATTGCCGAATCCGGGCAAGCCCAGAAAAACCAGCTTGATTTTTCCAATACCTCGTTTCAGCGGCGAATGGCGGCCCTGCAGGGGCTCTCCGGACTCTATGGCATGGATACAAACTTGCTCGCGCGGACTCTGGGTATCCCTGCCGAGCTGCTCAATGCGCGCGCCAACGCTTCCCGCAGCGGCGGCGGATTTTTCTCCTCGCTCGGCTCGGGAATCGGCTCAGGTCTGGGTTCCGCGATCGGCAGCCTGCCGGGGGCACTTTTCTAGTTTTCGGAGTTCTCCTCCTTAGAGATGTTTATTCACGGTTTATATAACGCCTGTGGTAACATTGAGAGTTCACATACCCATGCCGTTTGACCGCACTATGGAATTTGCCGGCGCCGCAGCAGCAACGGACGATGGTAAGTATGACCGCGAAGTCGAAGATCCCGGCCCTGCCGGGGCGGTCAATGCCAAGCCGTCCACCGGAGAGGTGAAAAACTATCTCTCCGCGCTTGCGGGTGCCTATGGGCTGCCGACGGAGCTGGTGCATGGCGTGGCGCGGACGGAAAGCAATTTCGCCACGGACAACAAGGTACGCGCGAAACTAGGGGCAGGCGTTTTCGATCCCCGGGACAAAGCCTATGGCGTGTTGCAAGTCCACGAAAGCCAGGTTGGCAAGACGGTGCGCGACGCCGATGGCATGCCCTACGAAATTGGTCAGAACATCAAGAGCGACTGGAAGGCCAACGCGGACGCAGGCGTGGCGCTGCTCGCGCGGCATTACCAGCTTGCAGAAATGGAAAAGCCGTTCACCACGTTGGAAGAGCGTTCGCAACAGGCCTATTCCGGCTATAGCGCGGGGAACGCGTGGCGCGACCGTTACCTGCAAACGCTCCCGTACAACGACCTTCCCGCCCATCGCGACGATCGCGCCTTCTTGCAAAATCATCGGCAAAGCGCCGGTAAGGCCGACGATTCGGAGCAAAAGCCGGGGAACGCGCCACCCTCTCAGCAACAGTCTGCTTCCCAGCCGCCGCCTGCACCGTCCTCGCTCAGCTCCGCTTCCACACCTCTGCCGGGGCCGCTGCAACGTCTGAAAAAGAATCCTGGAGACACTTTCGTGCAAACTCCGGCAGCTCTGCTGCAGCGGCCTTCGGCCTTTGCGCCAAGCTCCGGCCAAGCGAGCGACGCGACACAGCGTACAGCCGAGGTAATGTCTTTCCAGCCGCCGCCGAAGCCCTCTTTGGCGAATGTAGCTCGCTGGCTTTTCTCTCCTCAGCAGGGCACAGTGGAGCAATCCAGCAGCTTGCCCGCATCCCTCCAGCAATTGAAAGACAATCCCGGCAACACGATTTTGCTAAAACCGGCTCCTGCACAGGAAGAACAGAATATCCGCAGTGGCCAGTATTTCTCGAAGGTCGATGCCGACGCACTCAGCTTGCATGAAGGCATGAAGACGATTGCCTACACTCTCGATGGCCACCCCAATTCGGGTGTAACCATCGCCAAGGGTTACGATATGGGCCAGCACAGTCCCGACGAAATAGCACGCATCGGCCTATCTCAGGAAAAGGCACAGATGCTTCAATTCTTCGCCGCCCAGCCGGACGGCAAGGGCGGGTACACGCCAGCGAGCGGACAAACGGCTAGCAATTTGCTCAAACAATATGCGCAGGACCATAACGGGCAATTACCTGCAATAACCGTCGACGAAGCGCAAAGAATCAACGCCTATGTAGCGAATACTATGTTCAACGATCTTGGACGACGCTTCAGTCAGGCAAGCTCGACTCCATTCAAAGCTCTACCGGGCGAAGCGCAGACTGCCCTGGCGGACCTGGCATACAACAGAGGAGTCGGCTGGCTTACCTCGCCAACACAGGGTGGAAATCAAGTTTTTGTGAATGCCACACAAGGCAACTGGCAGCAGGTCGTAAACGATCTCAATAACACTCATACGAGCGACGAGCGATTCAATGAGCGCGCGCGGGAAAATGCAAAAAAAATACAGGAGGCCATCGATGCTGGAAGGCTGCCGCGCCGCTAAAGCGATTGTCCCGCGCTCTTGGGGGATCGCTGCGGCAGCGGGTGTCCTGCTCGCTATCGGAGCATTGTTTCTCGCGAAAGCCGACACGCCAGCACGCGAGATTCCCATCTGGTGGTCACCCCGTCTGCATCTGGCTAGTACAAAAGACATTCCGCAATTACTTCACGAACCGGTGGCTATGGCGGGTAATGAGCCAGGACTGCTGGTTATGGACAAGCAACAACGTACCAGACGCGTATTCACCTGCTCTCAATACCTGGAGGCAACGGAGAATGGTTTCTTTCCCGCCACCCAATACGAAGAGTACATGGAAAGCTTCTTCGTGAATCGATGCTACGCTCTGCGGGATTTAGAGCGGGCGAGGCCCGCGACGAGAAGCTACGTCCGCCACGATAGGTGGCCCGCGAACGCCCTTTCCGAGATTCCTCCTCTTCTTCAAACCGATGTGACTCCAAAGTTGGAGAAGGCCTTGACCGCCGAGAAGAGTTGGCGGTGGTTCGACCCCCATGTCCGGGTTTCAATCGGCGATCCTGACCCGCTAGTTCTGTCCGCAGAAGATGATTTTTCGAGCTATGGTTTGGAGATTCTGGCGAGCGGGGATTTCAGCGGGGGCGGCTTTGAAGAACTAGCTGTCTCGGGCGGCGTCCGCTCGAAGGAAGGTACCTACTTCAAGAGCTACTATTACATTCTCAGCCGAACCAGAAAGGATGTGCCTATGCAGGTGCTGACGGAAATGATGGCGCCCTATCGTTTGGGCATTCCGCGAAACCGGAGAGTTCCGTAGCTGCGTGCTGCCCCTTTTCGCCATGAAACCCGAGTAGACTTGGCCCCAATTACATCGATTTTGTAAAGGGCTTCTTATGAAGGAAAAGTGCATGAGGACCTTGCGGACATGCCTACTATTTTCTGTCGCCATAGGGCTCTCGTGGGCGGCATGGAAGAAGTCCGGAACTTGCTTCTTTACAGGAATAGGCCAGACGGCCCGAAAATGGGTCCGGATTACATCGACTTCGTCAAAGGATTCCTGTGAGATATTGGCGGCAACTATGAATTATTCCAAAGCGTTGCTCGGCATCGTCTGCTTTCTGATTTTTGGACATGTGAGCGTAATTTGCGGCGAGCAATTACCACAACGCGCTCCCGGCCCATTTGGAATGACAACCGCGCCTCTTGATCCGGTGGAAGTAACTCCTCAGATCCGTGCTTTACTGCCCGTAGGCAGTGTCACATATCTCTTCGTGCAGACGCACATGGCGCCCGACGGAGAGGACATAGTGGTTTATTATCCTGCCCCGAAAGATGAGAGCGGATCGCAAACGTCCGGCCCAGAAGCTGCAGTCATTCGACGCGGAAAACTTGAGCAGAAATTCGCATATCAGGAAATCCCGGATTGGGGTGAGGTCATCGCCGGCTACGCGATCTTCGCCCTGGACCGTAATCGCCAGGCGTTCGCGCTCTGTACAACCAATAGTGGGGACGGGCGTTCCAGCAGTTTTCTCATTTTTACGTGGACATCCTCTGGTTACAGGTCCGTTTTTCAGATTTCGGAGACTCACAGGCTCAGTTGCGAGTTCACGACGGAACAAACACGGAGATTGCACTGTGGTCAGCGGACGGCTATCCCGCAAGTGCACCCGAACAGAATCGATGCATCTGGTGCCCGCAATTTTATAAAGTCACTCCGTATAGATGGCAGGGGCATGAATTTGTGAAGACCGGCAAGGGCTGGCGCACAAAACAGTTACTCGATCCCAGCAAAATAGCGGTCCACCCGTTCGTTCGCTTTGAGAAATACCGGCGCGGCAGGAAAGCTTTTTCGGGCTGCCGTTAGCAGGTTTTCTCCAATGTAAGTACGGCCGCGAAGGAGTCATTCGCGGGCGGGACGCCCTTCGGCATAGCTCAGGGCAAGCCGGCGCTACCCTTGCGCCGAATCATGTTCATTCTCGGTGCTTTCAAGAATCCTCATGCCTTCCATTCCCATGGCGCTGCTGGCGGTGGTGGTCCCGCTTGTGGTGCAGCTCATTGTGTTTCTTCGCTGGATGCACCGCCGCATGCGCGACGACGAGATCACCCGCGCCTTCGTGCGTGATGTTGCACTGAATCATCTGCCGCATATTTACGAAGCGCTTCGCGTGATCGCGGCGCAGAAGGGAATTGAGATTCCTTCCCCGCCGATTGTCCGCTTTCTCGACCTGAATGGAAGTCGCCGCTCGTGATAGCTGCTTCGGCTCAATTGGTGGAACTCGCTCGCAAGGCGGCGCTGGCCCAAGCGCTCGATCAGGCCCTGGTGTGCGCCGTTGTCGAGCAGGAGTCCGGCTGGGACCCCTGGGCCATGCGTTACGAGCCGGAGTTCTTTGCGAAGTATGTCGCATCCTTGTATACAAATAATAAAGTTTCTGCCACAGAGGCTTACGCACGAGGCTTTTCCTGGGGACTTATGCAGGTGATGGGCCAGGTAGCGCGCGAAACGGGCTTTGCTGCCCCGTTTCTTTCCGCGCTATCTGACCCAGAACTGGGCCTCGCTGCCGGGTGCAAAGTGCTTCGAAAGAAACTAGACGCCCAGGGTGGAGACGTGACACGCGGTTTGCTGGCCTGGAATGGCGGCGCTAATCCTGCCTATGCCGGTCAGCTTTTGGCGCGACGGGCGCACTATCTCTAGTGAGGGCAGTATATAGATGACTAACCGAACTGTGCTAGCGTGAGATCGCCGTTACAGGGCAGGTGCTAGTAAGGACAGGAGATACCGTACAACGTAGCCATTGCGTTGGGCATCCCTGATATGCTACTTGTTAGCCTGGGAAAAAGGGCTTTAGGAGGCTCCCGCCAATGGCCAAGAAGAAGTACAACATCGGAGGGAGAGAGATCATGGGGCAAGAAATCGCATTTGAGACAGATCGCGAAAATTGGAGCACCTACCTTTTGGAGGACGGCACGAAGATGCGCATGAAGGCGGTCGCGGCCACCATCGTCAGGCTGGATGAATATCTGCCGAATGGCGATCCAATGTACATGGTTACCGCATCAAACGTAGTGGCCACCGATGTGCCAGAACAATTGAAGAGGCAAGGATGATAGCCGCAGCCACAAACTTTAACTGCCTCGCCCATCATGTTCTTCCGTTCCTAATCGGCGATAGTCAGAGGTTTGAGGTGAAAACTGCGCGATCAAGCGCTTTCACCAGTAGCCCTATTTTCAGCGTCGAGACAGGTGCTCGCATCGAATTGTCTTTGGTTCCCGAAGTCGAACGTGTGTTCTTTGAGCGTGAAGGAGACGGCGAGTTTCGGATCATCACGGTTGTCAACAAACGGGATGCAGCAATTCGAGAAAAAGTGTACGCCAGAGAAGAAGCAATCATGCAGGCTTACCCCGGATTGAATTTTGATTTTCATGTCGTCGCTAGAATGGACCGAAAGGTCGAAGATGTTCTTACCAAGGCGGGCAAACTTGTCTTCGAGAGGTAAATTCCCTTGCCCACTAAGGCAGAGCATCGCACGCGAGCCGAGCACGATGAATTTCTTGTCAAAAGTATAGGCAATCCGTTCTTTGACTGGCAGGTAATAAGTACGTTTTACTCGGCGCTGCACTACGTTGATGCTTACTTAGCCACTCAAAATATTCATCCTCCTACCCATTCTATCCGCCTAGGGCATGTTCGATCTGACGCGAAACTGAACCCTGTCTTTAGAGATTACAGGGACTTACTGAACGAGAGCCGGACGGGGCGGTATGAAGCAGCAAGTATATTGGTTCAGGGCGATGTAACTAGTGCACAGCGCAGACTGGATTCGATAAAAAAGGCTGTTCTTCCGCATATTTGATAGACCGAGGCTGTGAAGCAGACGCCAAAAAAACAATCAGATGAATATGCGACGTTTTCAGCGGCGCTTAAAAAGGTTATTACCGTATCCCCTGCTGAACTGAAGACCCGAATCGAAAGGCGGAAACGATGTAAGACTTCCGCTTCCTGCGCGGCAAACGAGCGGGATTAATTAGCCTTTTCCCCCACCTTGCCAGTCACCTCCGCAAAGGTGAGCCGCTTCCCCGCAATATGCGATAAAGCCTTTTGGAATCGATCGAGCAATGTCCTTGCGAATCTGGATTCGGCTTGCTGCATTTCTAACCTCACTGGTTCTGGGTGTGGCCATCTTCCAGGCTTGGCGCGCCGACCGGCTGGACCGGACGCAGCTTGCGCAGGACCTGACAACTACACGACAGGAACTCGCCCAGGCTTCCGAACGCCAAAAGCTGCGGGATGCCCAGATGGAAACCGTTGTAGCGCAACTCGAAGAACAGAAACGCCTGGTTACGACCCCCGCACAAATCGTCCGGGAACTCCCTCGTCAGATTGGTCTGCCAGCACCTTTGGTCCTCGGCCCGGCAGGCGCAAACGTTACTATCGCCCAGGTGCCTGGCGAAACGCAGAATCTCCCCGAAGGCCCTATTGCCAAACAGGGGCAGACGGGTCAAGTGCTGATCCCGGATGAAGACCTGAAACCACTCTACGACTTCGCCCTGGACTGTAAGGTCTGCCAAGCCCGTCTGGGAGCTGCCCAGAGCGACCTCGAGGATGAAAAGCTCAAGACGGAGGCCCTCAGAAGGGAACAAGACAATGCCCTGCGCATTGCGCGCGGAGGTGGCACCTGGCGGCGCGTTGTGCGCGCCGCGAAATGGTTCGTGATTGGCGCCGCGGCGGGCGCGGTAGCAGCAAGAGCGGCGCACTGATTCTCGCCAAAAACTCTGCAGCTTCCACCAAAGCAGCGTTTCGGCTGGCGCACCCCCCGCGCCAGCCGCTAAGGCTTCAAGCAAGGACTGAGGGAGTCAGGCAAGGAGAGGCTACTTCACTGCAAGAATAGTTCGAAATACCCAAAGAAACCGCTTGACACCGCGTCTTATAAGTTATATTATGTAAACTACAAAATCGGGCCAACCTGCTGCTTGTCGCGCACGGCTTCGGCCTGGGGTTTTGGCTTACTGCTGCCCTGTTCTGCCTCTGCTTACTTCTTCTGCTTGTTCTTCTCCGCTTTGAGCTGTGCGAGTTCGTAATCAATATACTGCTGCAGGATGTGCGGATCCGCGCCTACAATCCGTCGGCCATTCACAAAAATCGTGGGAGTGCTGCCGACCTCCAGCTGTTTGCCGTTTGCCACGTTGGCGTCTACTTCGGCTGCGGCCTGCGGATCAGCCATGCAGGCCTTAAAGGTCTCAATATTGAGACTGGCTTGGCTGGCATAGTCGTTCATCTTGGCCCAGGCGTTTTCCGCGGAGATGATTTCCTGGTGGTCATAAATGAAGTCATACATCTTCCAGAATGCCTTGGGATCTTGTTGATAACTGCATCGGCCAGCCAAAGCAGCGGTACGCGCCCAAGGATGCAGCGTTTCGATGGGAAAGTCCTTGAAGA
Source organism: Candidatus Acidiferrum sp. (assembly GCA_041476465.1). GTDB lineage: Bacteria > Acidobacteriota > Terriglobia > Acidiferrales > UBA7541 > Acidiferrum. Next base: position 10,221 of record JBGOTL010000004.1, read on the forward strand.
TGACCTTTACTTGGGGATAGTTCGGGAGCAACCCGCGCAAAACATCGTGCAAGCCTCGGCAGACCGGGCACTGGAAGTCTGAATATTCTACCAGCGTCACGGGTGCGTTGGGATCGCCGAGGACAGGTGCGTCCTTGGTTTGGATCTGGGCCCTGGCTGTAGCCAGGGGGTCCTTGCTCATGTCAGACAGTTCCCCGCGGAGAAGATACTTGCCGCCCCCGGTGACGTACATTTTGGCGGTTTGGGTATTTTCCCCAGTCTTCAGATCAATGCTGATTTCCTGTAATCCTGGAACGCCGATGTCTTTTGGCGATCCGACGATGAGCTGCACATCCGGTCCGAAGGCGTAAAGATGACGGAGATACCCTTCGATATCCTTTTGGATTTGCGTCTGGCTCGAGCCGGTCGGGGATGTCGCAGCCTGCTGCTGTGCGCTTGCAGTCTGCATGACCAAGCTCAGAGCCATGACGCTAACGAGGCGCAGAAATGTTTTCACGAGGTACCTCAATCATTTTATGGGATAAACCGCTGGGCGATCGGGAACGGCCGCCCAAAACCGAAGGCCCGCGAAGTTAGCTTCAATCCCGGTGCGGCCTGCTTTCTTTTGTACTCGTTGCGATCGACGCGCAAGGCGATGTCCCGCACGAGTCTTAGTTCGAAGCCATAATGATCGGCGATTTCCTGAGGGCTCTTCAGATCCTCGATATAGGCCTTCAGGATGCGGTCAAGCACATCATATGGGGGCAAGGAATCTGCGTCCTTCTGATTGGGGCGGAGCTCGGCCGAGGGCGGTTTATCGATAGTCGACCGCGGGATGAGTTCCCTATCGCGATTGATCCAGTTCGCCAGCTCGTAGACCATGAGTTTCGGCACATCGGAAATGACAGCGAGCCCGCCGGCCATATCACCGTAAAGAGTACAGTAACCGATACCGAGTTCCGATTTATTTCCGGTGCTCAGGACCATGGAGCCAAATTTATTCGACAGGGCCATCAAGTAATTGCCGCGGATGCGTGCTTGAATGTTTTCTTCGGTCACATCGGCAGGCCGCTTGCCGAAGGCCGGAGCCAGCGCTTTGCGGTAAGCGTCAAAAACATCGTTGATGGGAACTGTGAGGCACTCGATGCCAAGATTTCCCGCTAGCGTCCTTGCGTCGGCCTTGCTGCCTTCGGACGAAAACGGCCCGGGCATGGATACTCCGAGGACATTTTCCTTGCCCAAGGCCTCGACGGCAATCGCGGCCACCACCGCTGAATCAACGCCGCCGCTCAGCCCGATCAAGACTTTCGCAAAGCCACATTTTTGAACGTAGTCACGGGCTCCGGTCACCAGCGCGCGGTAGGCGTAAGCAATCTCTTCCTTTGGTTGCGCGTGAATTTCACCTTCGCCAGTAACCGTATCGAAGAGTACCAGGTCTTCTTCAAATGCGGCGGCTTGTGCCGCGAGTTCCCCGTGCGCCGTGAGGGCCATGCTGGCGCCATCGAAAATCAAGGTGTCGTCGCCGCCAACCTGGTTTACATAGATCACCGGCCTTTGGTGACGCAGCGCCAGGGAACGCAGAATTTCCAGACGCAAGGAACGTTTGTCGATGGTGTAGGGCGAGGCGGAAATGTTGATCAAAATCGTAGTTCCCTGCCCGATGAGTTCGGCGACGGGATCGCGGGGATACCGGCGTTTGCTCCAGAAATTTTTGTCGTTCCAGACGTCTTCGCAGATGGTGATGCCGAGTTGCTCGGAACCCAGGCCGTAAACATACTGCTTGTCCGCGGGCTGAAAATAGCGCGACTCATCGAAGACGTCGTAGGTCGGCAAAAGCATTTTGCTCTGCTCGAAGACAATGCGGCCATCGCGGATCAGAGCGGCTTTGTTGGCAATGGACTTGCCGGTGGAGTTTTCCACGTGGCCGGCATACCCGACGATGGCGGGCAGCGGGAGCTTGGCGGCAAGGTCCTTCAGTTCCTGATGGTTGCGTTCGATGAAGGTTGGTCGCTCGAGAAGATCCTGGGGAAGGTAACCGCAAAGACAGAGCTCGGAAAAAACGGCGAGCTCGGCGCCACGTTGCTGGGCTTTCCCCGCCAGGCTCAGAATGCGCATCGAATTGCCTGCAAAGTCGCCGACGGTGGGATTAAATTGCGAGAGCGCTATCTTCATTACTGAACCTAAGAATACGGAGGCGTAAGCCAGATTGCAAACAGCTGGCCGGCAAAAGTCCTGCACCCCTAGCTCGGGGGACGTTGCGCCAGCAAGCTGGCAATTCCCTTCCCGGCGCGGAGTTCGCGGTAGAAAATCAGATGCAGACTGGGGAATGCACTTCGCAGTTCGCCCTCATCGAGAAGATAAGAGGGATTTTTCGGGCCCCCGGGGAACTCCAGCTGTGCATGCGTATAGGTCTCAAACAAGAGCACGCCGCCGGGGCGAAGTGCGCTGGCGATCTGCGGAAAAAGGCTGCGCTGCAAGTAATGGATGCACAGGATAAGTGAAAACGAATCTTTGGGCAGGATGGCTTGTTCGAGGTCGGCTTCCACGAGGTGAATGCCATGCTTTGCAATCGTTGCGGGAATTTCCAGGCTGGCCGACCGTTGCACTTCGACTCTGCGGAGTCGAGCACGCTTTTCCAGGTCACTTAGTGCAACCGGGGAGTAATCAACTCCCACCACGCGCTGCTGGCGCGCCGCCAAGAGAAAGGTGTTGCGGCCTGGACCGCACGCGAGATCAAGAGCAATTCCCCGCGGAAGCAATGGCAGCAGCTCCGAAAAAATCGTGGCGGGTTCCGTGTAGGTCTCTTCCGCGGCTGCGCGGTGACGCGCGTTCCATTCGCTAGGGCTGCGGGGCATAAAAAAGGCTCCTGAAAGTAATTTCAGGAGCCTGGAAATTTGATCTTGGAGCGCATGGCGCTCCTCCTATACCTTACACGCTGAAGGAACTGCCGCAGCCGCAGGTGCTCTTCACGTTCGGGTTGTTAAACTTGAAACCCGCGCCCTCGACAGATTCGATGTAGTCGATTTCGATGCCTTCAAGATACATCGAACTCATCTGGTCGACGGCAACCTTGAGCCCGTCAAATTCGAAAACTTCGTCTGTCTCTTTGGTCTGGTTTTCAAAGGCCATGTGGTACTGGAAACCAGAGCATCCGCCACCGACGACGGCAACACGCAGCGCCACTGGCACGGGGTTCTGCATCCCCATTATTTCCTTAACTTTGGTACTGGCAACAGGCGTCAAATTGATCATAAAGTTCCCTCGGCCTCCGCTCGCAGACACAACTGCGATAGACGTTACAACCACAGTATAGCAAAATTACCTCAATTCCGCATAACTCCGCGTTCGTAACAGGAAACGCCTCTGCGCAGCCCTCTTCGACAAGGTTATCCCCCTCGCATACAATAGGATGCAACTATGAGACACAAAGTCACACTCCTCCCCGGAGAAGGCATAGGCCCGGAAGTCGCGGCGGCCACACGCCGCATTCTGGAGGCATCCGGCGTGCAGATTGACTGGGATGAAATCGACGCCCGTGCCATCAATACAGATACGAGCACCGAGAAGGGGCAAACCGTCAATTCTCTCGCCGTGGAATCGGTGCGCAAGAACCATGTCGCGCTGAAGGGCCCGATGGCTACAGCCATCGCCGGTGGCGCGCCCAGCGTCAACGTAGCCCTGCGCAGGAAGCTGGACCTCTATGCCAACTTGCGCCCGGTGAAGAACCTGCCCGGCGTGAAGTCGCGGTTCGAGAATGTAGACGTGGTGCTGGTGCGCGAGAATACCGAAGATCTTTATTCCGGCCTGGAACACGAAGTGGTGCCCGGCGTGGTGGAGAGCCTGAAAATCATAACGGAAAAAGCGTCCACGCGCATCGCGCGGTTCGCGTTTGATTATGCCAGGAAAAACGGCCGCAAAACGATTCACGCCATCCACAAAGCGAATATCATGAAGCTGTCGGACGGCTTGTTTTTGAGGTCCGTTCGCGCGGTGGCGGAGCAGCATCCCGAAATCCAATACAAGGAATTGATCGTAGATAACGCTTGCATGCAGATGGTCCTGAATCCGCAGCAGTTCGACGTGCTGCTGCTGCCCAATCTGTACGGTGATGTCATGAGCGACCTTGCGGCAGGATTAGTCGGCGGCCTCGGTGTAGTCGGTAGCGCCAATATCGGCGATGACTGCGCGATGTTTGAAGCCGTGCACGGCACCGCGCCGGACATTGCCGGCAAGGGGCTGGCGAATCCCACAGCCCTCATCCTCAGCAGCATGCTGATGCTGAATCATCTCGGCGAACGGCCAGCGGCGGCGCGGATTGAAGCTGCGCTTTTCCAGGTCTATCGCGAGGGCAAGCACGCCACTCGAGATCTGGGCGGCACGGCAGGCACAAACGATTTCACCGATGCCGTCATTGCCGCGCTGCACCCAAATTAGTTCCCTCCCCGTCCGGTTGGCGTACGCTTTCCATCCTTTGCAAAGGGTGGGCCGCTCTTCGCCGCTATTTCCACATTCCGTTCGAATGATACCATTGTAATAAATATATTTACACGCTATCTTGTCTGTGCTATCCTACATCATGCTCTCCAACGTCGCTCTTGTTATGAAGCCGCAGAACCTTAACCAGTCCTCTGCCTGTTGTAACCCCTTTAGAATCCATACTAAGCATCCAACTAAAGATGCGCACTCTTCTCCATTGCGCGAATTTAGTGCGATGAATCCTGAGCAAGTCCGCCGCGGCAGACGAGCCGAAGGATCTCACTTAAAAGCTAAGTCCTTTAGAACTCATACTTACAAAAACTACGCCCGCAACCCCTTTAGAATCTATACTTACGAAAAACAGGGGAGGGGGGTGTCTACCCTTCCCATTCTGGAACTACTCACTTGCTGCCCGCAAGATAGACCTTTTCCTTGTTTTTTGCCCAAGATGGTGGCATGCTTCCAGCCCTGCCCATCAAGATTTGCCATGTAGGGTGAGCTATGCAGCGGTCGCGATATCCGGAACGGCGAAGCACAATGCGGGTCTTCCTGCAGATACCCCTGACCGTTCGCTGTCAGATGCCGGAAGGCGGCGCCATTGATCTGAAAGCTTCCACGCACACCGTGGGGGCCAACGGGGCGTTAGTGGTCATGGACGATCCTCTCTTGCTCGGGCAGAAGGTTCGCGTTTTCAATGAGATGACCTCCGAGTCGGTAGAGTGTTTTGTCACCTCGGTACGCGAAAAGCGGGAGAAGCGCTTCGTCGGCATCGGCTTCGCGGTTCCCAAGACCGACTTCTGGCATATCGTTTTCCCAAGGGCCGGCACGCGGCAGGCAGTTCGCTCCGCGCGGACCGGTGCGCTGGTGTCTCCCTCTCCGGGAGCCCAAAAAACTCCTCACTTTTAGCAAGTTCCCGCGCGCCCACTGCCAAACCATCTAACGGCTCATCGGTGCGTAAATCAGGTAAACCAAAACGTAGACGATGACGCCGGTCACGCTGACATAAAACCACAGCGGCAAAGTCCATCGGGCGATGCGCTTGTGCTTATCATATTTCTCAAGCCACGCACGGCGCAGCGTGATGAGGATGAGCGGGACAATGACCACGGCGAGCACCGTGTGCGTTCCGAGCAAGGCGAAGTATACCGGACGAATCCAGCCATAGCCCTGGAAGGCGACATGGCCCACGCGGTAGTGATAGGCGAGGTAGGAGACCAGAAATACGGATGAGACGAGGAAAGCCGATACCATCAGCTTCTTGTGCAGTTCCCGGCGCCCGCTGCGGATGGCGACGTAGCCGCCCGCCAGCAATATCGCGCTCAGGCCGTTGAGAGATGCATTAAAAGCGGCATGCGAGAACATGAAACGAATCAATCCTTTCAGGAAGTCCGGCGGCTTTTCGCTGTGTTAGCGCGGGATCTTGTCGTAAATCATGAGGCCGAGCAGGACCGGGATGTGCAGTACGGTGGCGTGCATGAGCCATTTGGCGCGGGCGTTGGTGCGCGAACTGGCGGCCCACAGGCAAACCTGCACTAGCGCCGTGCTGGTAACCAAAGCGCCAAAGAAATAGAGCACGCCGGCGAGTCCCAGAATCGCGGGAAGCAAACTGACGGCCACGAGCGCCGCAGCGTAGAGGATAATCTGGCGAAAGGTGCGCTGGCCATCGCGATCCACGACCGGGAGCATCATGATTCCGGCACGCGCGTAATCTTCGCGGTACATCCAGGAGATGGCGTGGAAATGCGGAAATTGCCAGCAAAACAAAATCAAAAAAAGCAGCCACGCACCGCGGTCCAGAGTTCCCGTTGCGGCCACCCAGCCAATCATGGGAGGGATCGCTCCAGGAAAAGCTCCGACGAACGTCGCCCAAACTGTGCGCTTTTTTAACGGGGTATAGGCGAGCAAATAGCTAAGACAGGTGACGACACCAAGCGCACAAGCGAGAAACCCCGCTGAAATATACAGATCGAGCGCACCCGCAATCGACAGCGCAACGCCGAATGCAAGCGCCTCATTCGGCGTCAATTGGCCCGCAGGAAGTGGACGAGATGCGGTGCGGCGCATGGTGCGATCGGATTCGCGTTCGACGTAGTGGTTCAACGCGGCGGTGCCCGCGGCGATCATCATGGTCGCCACGACCACATGAATCATGTGCAGCCAGTTAACGGGGCCATGTACACCCATGTAGTAGCCCGCCGCGGTGGTCATCAAGACCAGGAAGGAGACGTCCGGCTTGGTCAGCGCCACATAAGCGTTTAGTTTGTTTGTGGTCGTCAGTTCGGCCGTGCGCGCGGTCATACCCATCAAGCGGTCACCTCGCGTTCTGAGGAAACGGCAACTTCCCTGCCGCGTGGTATCAGCCGGTAACAGAGCAGCACCACCAGGACCGAAAAGGCAAAGAGAATCGCGCCAACTACTGTGTGAATCACAGTCAGCGTCACCATGACGGGCATAGGTTGCGGCGCGTCCGCCGTGCTAATCCGCGACCAGTAAGCCCCGAATCCCAGCAGGAACTGGATCCCAAAAATGGAGTGTAACAGCACTCGTGCCTTGGAGAGTTCCCGCGACTGTGCGAACCGTTTGCGCAACGCGACGCCCGTCCAGGTAACCACTCCGAGTACCACTAGCGCTCCGCCCATGTGCGGCCAAATCGGAATTTCCCTGTGGCGGAAACCCGCGCCGAGAATCACCTGCAGATAAATGACCGTAGCATTCAGGATCGCCAGAAAGTGAATGGAAGGCACGCCACCATCCTCGAGTTGCGGCTGCTCCGAAATCCACCACTTGCTGGTGAAGACCGCGATGCCGAGCACGGCGGCAAAAACGATTTGTGCAAAGCAGGCATGGATGACGGGCAGCCAGTAATGAAGCAGCCGTATGACCACTTGGCCACCCAGAATGGCCTGGACCGCGACTCCAAGAACAGCAAGCAATCCCAGCCAACGCAGCCAGGGTCGTTTTTCCTTCACCCAAAGCAAGGCCGCCAGGAAGATCGTAAGAATTCCCAAAGCGCCGGCGACAGCGCGGTGCGAGAACTCAAATAAGTCACCACCTTGAAGCATGGTCAGGGAGGGAACCCAGGTGCCGTGGGATTTTGGCCAGTCCGTCACGGAAAGGGCTGCATCCTTCGACGTAACGAGCGCCCCAGCAACGAACAGAAGGGCAGTCCAGCACACAACGAAAACGGAGAATTTGTGGGCACCAGGATTGTAAGTAGATGTCATAAGCCCTTGTCCCAGCGGCGGATTATACATTTAACTCGCTACCGTGGAAAGCCGGCCGGATGGCGTACCGGTATCGATTCCCACGGCGTGCAGCACGAGGTCTTTCAGTGCAGCTATAAATAGTGGAGAGTCCCCTACCGCAGGCATCATCCGGAAGGTTGCAATGCCGAGTCTCTTGGCCTCCTCGCGGGCTTCAATGTTGATTTCATGGAGCGTCTCGATATGTTCCGTGACGAAAGAGATGGGCACGATGAGCATTTCCTTGATTCCTTCATGGCCCAGGCGTTCGATGGTCCCTGTCAGCGGCGGCTGCAGCCATTTTGCCGGGCCAACGCGGCTCTGGTAACACAGCAGATGACTTTTCGGCCAGCTCGCAACTTCCTTTGCGCCTTTTTCACAAACCAATCGAACCGTTTCTTCAATGTGTTTTGGATATGGATCGCCTTTTTCAACCAGGCTCATCGGCAAGCCGTGCGCGCTGAAGACCAGTTGGATGCGAGAGCTGTCCGGAAATTGCCGCAACACGCGGCCGATGTTGCTTACCAGCGCCTGGATGTACAGCGGGTGGTCATAGAAGCGGTCTATGGTGTGTTCAGGCGGGCCGCCAATTGGCTGGCCGTAAACGCGGCGCCATTCCTTGAGGCTGCTCAAGGTAGTGGCGTAGGAATAGTGCGGGTACAGCGGCAGAAGGACAATTTCATCGAGTGGGCCGGCTTTGCGCAGGGTATCGACCGCTTCCGAGGTCATGGGATGCCAGTAGCGCATGGCCGTTACCGCTACGGGATCAATGTGCGGCGAAAGCGCCGCAACGAGTCTCACGCGTTGCCGCTCCGTTAGCATCCCGATCGGCGAGCGCCTCCCGATTTGTGCGTAGCGTTCGGCAACGGGAATCGAGCGTCGCGAGGAGATGAGCTTGGCAATGGGCCTGCGCAGGAGGCCCAGCGCACCGAGCGGAATGATGTCGGGGTCCAGAAACAGATTCATCAAGAACGGCTCGACCGATTCCAGCGAATCGGGTCCACCGAGCTGAAATAGCACGATGCCAACTCTCTTCTTCCCTGCCACGCTATTTGCCCCGGTTTACGGCTGCTTTCAGGCGCTCGATGTCCGCACGCAAGGCGCTGGTACGCCGCGCCACTGTGAGATAGAAAACGAAGAAAATGCCCCAGCCGATCAGATACGCCGCGAAAACACTATCGAGATTCTTCATACTGCCTCCAACTCACGGTGAATGATTTCCGCTTCGCCACGCATCTTCTCAAGTCCGTACCGCGCAACGAGAAGAAGAATCATCAGTGCATGCATCGCTAGCGAGGAGAAAAAAAAGACTTTTCTCATCAAAGGGTCAAGACCAGAGCCCGGACCTCCCATTATGACCGGTTGTGGATGCTGCGTCCGCCACCAGCGGATAGAACCGTACACCAGCGGCACATCAAGGAATGCGAAAATTCCGAAGAGTGCGCTCAAGAGGGCTCTCCGCTCAGGTTCCTCGATAAGAGTCCGCAAAAGGAGGTAGGCGACGTAGAGAAGCCACAGAACGAAGGTCGACGTGAGCCGCGCATCCCACGTCCACCAAATTCCCCACACGGGATGCGCCCAAATGGGGCCAGTAACCAGTACAACGGAATTGAATACCAATCCCACCTCGGCGCCTGAGACTCCCAACGCATCCCATCGCCCCTCGCGCCGCAATACGTAGCCGATGTTCGAGCAAAAGCAGATGAAAAAGGCCGTAAACATGGTCCATCCGCAAGCAGCGTGAAAGTAAAATATGCGCTGGATGAGTCCCATGGTGCGCTCGTTCGGCGCCACGTAGAAATTGCAATACGCAGAAGCGCCCACCAGCAGCATCGCTATCGCGCCAAGAGTTAAATCCTTTTTCATGCGCCTTACTCCTCCAAAAGATATTCGCCGAAAAGCCACAGCGCCGTCAAAAAAACCAGATCAAAAATCGCCAGGAATCCGATGCCCTTCCACTCCACATAGGGCGACTGATCCATCAGTCCAACTGTAACCTGAGTGCTCGCCACCAGCACCGGCGTCAGCAACGGCAACAACAGCAGCGGCAGCAGCAGTTCGCGCATGCGTGCCTGCGCGGAGATGGCGGAAAGCGCCGTGCCCGCGATGGAGACACCCAGGCTGCCGAGAAACAGCACCAGAATGAGCCAATGCAGTTCCTGGAGGATGGGCACGTTGTACAGAATCGCAAAAATCGGCAGCATCAGAAGTTCGGTCAAGAGCAAGAAGAGTGTGTTGGCGCAGAGCTTCGCCAGAAAAATCGCAAATGGATCGCTGACGGCGAGACGCAATGAACTAAGTGTGTCGCTGTTTTGTTCACGCAGGAAGCAGGGCTGCAGCATAAGCGAAGCGGCGAATAAGAAAGACAGCCATAGCAAGCCGGGACCAAAACGCCGTGATTCGCCCGACGTGGGGTCGAACGTAAAGCTAAACAGCACCACAACCATCAGGATAAAGACAACCGTGGTCGTGAGAAGTTCGCGCGAGCGGAACTCTGTGCGGAGTTCCTTGCCGAGGAGTACGGCGGTGTTGGAGGCTAGGCTCATTTGGCTGCGTTTAGTTGTTCCCGAAATGGAGAATCGACTGCAGTTTTGCGCCCGTTTTTGTGTCCGCCATGACGCCGCCCGCATCCAGGCGCACTCCGCGTGTAGCAAGCGCGGAAACTTCTGATTCGCCATGCACGCTCATCACGATGGTGCAGCCGGCCTCGCGCAAGTTCCGCAGCGCGCCAGCAAGCCAGCTCACGCCGAGCGGGTCGAGGCCCGTGGAGGGTTCATCCAGCAATAGCACGGCAGGCGTGTGCAGCAAGGCGCGGGCAATGGCGATGCGCTGCCGCATGCCACGTGAAAAAGTGCGCACCACGGAGTCTTTGCGCTCGAACAATCCGACTTCTCGCAACAGCGCCTCCGCGCGCGCTTCGGGAGCGGTAACCTGTTGCAATCTGGCAAACAAGAGAAGATTTTCTTCGGCAGTAAGTTCGTCGTAGACCATCGTTGCGTGCGCCACGTATCCGGGGCGCTCCACTGCAGGTTCTCCGGCTGCCGCACTGTAAAAACTTAGTTTGCCGGCAGATGGCCGGACGAGCTGCGCGGCGATGCGCAGCAGCGTCGTTTTGCCTGAGCCGTTTCGCCCAGCGAGGACCACACATTCGCCGGGAGCAATTTCAAGCGTGACGCGGCGCAAGGCGTAAAGTCCTCCATAGCGTTTATCGATGTTTTCAAAGCGTAGCCCTGTGGGAGAGATTATGGACGAAGCCACCTGTGGGGTCACTGGGTGGCCACACGAAGAATTTTCGGTATGGGTGCCCGCGGAGCGGTTGACTCGCACGGCGAAATCATCGCTCAGCCCCGCACAAGATCGCGCAGCAGCTTTTCCATGCGCGCCCGCTCGCGTGCGTACTCTTCCTCGGAGATAGTGCCGGCCTGGCGGCGCAGCTCCACCCTGAACATCGCATCTTTCAGTGCATCCAGGCTTGTGCCGACGTGTGCGTCGACCGCAGCGAGTTCGGCGGATCTCGCCGCGTTTGCTGTCGGTGCTGAGGCGCGCGGTGATGGTTGTTGAGTAGCCGTTGCCCCTCCAGCATCCGGCACCACGGCCACGACCTGCGTGCGCCTAAGAAGCATCGCGCCCAGAGCAAAGAGTGCAGCAAAGCCGCCAAGCAATGGCCATTTCCACTGGTCGAGGCGTCCCGGAATGGCCTGCACATTAGGGCTCTCCGCGCGCGAGTTACCCTGCGGCGCTTCCTGCGTCGCCTGTCCGGACGACTCGTTAGAAGTCCCCGCGATCGGCGCGGGAATTCCAGAGAGGGTTACGGCCAGCGACGCCTTGGCCGCAATGGGAGCGTGCGTGTAAATGTTCATTCCTTGTTCTTGCCCGGCGGGCTGCAAACCATCCCCAGTTACTTGCATGCCCGGCGGGGCCACAACCAACAGGTGCGCATCCGCGTAGACCGCGGGAAGTTTAACGGTTGCGGCGTTCCCCGCGTAGGACAGCTCGTAAGACAGCCGAATATTCGTTTCGCCCGGACGGAATGCGTAGGCAATCGCGTAGTGATCTTTTCCGCGTTCGAGCGAAGCTTGTGTTACCGGCATTCCTGTGGATCCCGTGGCGGCCACTTGCTGAAGCTGCGCCTTCTCGGGAATCGCAAATTCGAAAGTTCCATCGGCGCGAAAAAGCGCCTGTGGCGGCTGCGCGCTGTTCTGGATGTTATATTCCTCGCCGACATTCAACACCGAACCGTTCGGCTGGAAAACGACCACATGCCCCGTAACAGTAATGAGTTTTGGGTCTTTGGAAACTTCAAAAACCTCGACCTGCGCTTCGCCACTGCCCGGGGGGACCGCGGTATTAAAATTCACGCCGTGATAAACCGCGCGCATGAGCATCGGCTGCGCGCCTACTCCCGGATTGTCAAAGGTGAATCGGCCCTGGGCGTCGCTCTTTCCGCGCGCCACTTCCTGCATGCCGCCCTGTAATTGGATCAGAACGAGATCCACGCCCGCTGCCGGTTTTCCAGTGGTCTTGTTGGTCACCGTGCCGTGGAGTGTGCCAGCCTGCGCCAAAGTTGTTGCCGTCAGAAGATACGTACTCAGCGCCACGAGGCGCGTCCAGCCGCTCATCGCGCGCTCCGGTTCGCAGGAGCCGCGCGTGGACCGCGCGGGCGGCGCAGCTGAGATTCCGTTACTTGTTCGATTTCGGCAAGGACCTGCGCCGCTTCATTCTCGAGAGAAATCTTCATTGTTTCAAAGTCACCTTCGGAGTATTTTCCGGAACGGAATTCGAATCGCAGGTCGCGTAAGTTTTCATAGATGGAGTCGCGGCGCTCCAGGAGTTGATCCAGCTTGGTGCGGTGCGGCGCAAGATCCGAAGCGTCCGGCTGGATGTAGAAAATGAAAAGCATAACGGCAGCGGCGAGACCAAGACACGCGCCGAGAATAGCCCAGTCCGCGGAAGCTGCGAAATTCAGGAGTAGTACGGCAAAGGGGGGCACGTTCAATCCTCGGTCTCCCGCGCCACTTGCGCGCGCGCGCGGTCCAGCAGCTCTTGTGGAATTTTCGGCCCGCTGTGCGCCAGCACCGCTTCCGCAGCGGGGCGCTTGCGCCACTTGTAAATCACGAGAGTGACCAAAACCAAGCCCAGGATCAGATAGATGGTTGGTAACCACCACGCGAGAAGGCTGAAACCAGACTTGGGAGGCTCAGCGAGTACCACTGTGCCAAATTCCAGGACAAACCCTTGCACGATGGACTCATCGGTGTCACCCGCCGTGATCTTCTGATCCAATGTCTTCAGCATGGCGGTCGAATTTGTGCAGCCCACGTGGTTGCATTGCGTCAATATCTGCTGGCAGTTGCACTTGGTGGTGCCGACGCCGCACAGAAGTTTGCCGCCGATCTGTTTCGCGCGATCGGACTGCTGCGCGCCCGCGGTCAGAATGAAGAGAGGCAATGCCGCCAGAACGCAAACAATAGATGCTGTGAGTAGTGGTCGGGGTCTAATCATGACCCTCCCGATGGGTGACCGCGGATTGCAGGGCCTGGGCCACGGACGGTGCAGCGGCCGGTTGTTGTGCGCCGGCCAATACCAGCACGGCGCGGCGATTAGGAACCAGCGCGAGGATCGTGCCCAGAACCACCACCACGCCACCAAGCCAGATCCACTTCACGAGCGGATTGAGGTAGGCGTGAATCACCGGAGCATTCGTCTCTGGGTTTTGTCCGGCGTAAACGACATAAAGATCTTCCTGCAGCGTCGAGTAGATCGCCACCATGGTGCCGGACTGCTCGTTGGTGTTGAAGAAGCGCCGCTCGGGATACAGCATCATCAGCGGTTTATTGTTCTTCATGACCTCGACGATCATGCGCTGCGAAGTGTAATTCCTTTCGGCCTTCGAATCGTAGCTTTGCAAGACCAGGTTGTACGACCCAATCTGCATCGTGGAACCCTGCTGCATGTCTTTCTGCACATCACGATTGAAGGCCGCTCCCGCCAGCCCGACGAAAATGAGCACCATGCCCATGTGCACGATGTAGCCGCCATAGCGGCGGGTGTTTCGCAACGTCAGTTCCTGAGCCGCCGCGAGTAGATTCATATTCGTGCGCGCTTTGATGACCTTGGCGCCCCGATAGAACTCCATGGTGATGGTGGCGGCCACGAAGGCGCACAGAATGAAGCACACCAACGGATAAAATCCGCGAATGCCCAGCGCAAAAATAATCGCACCGGAAATCAGTCCCACCAGCAACGGCCAGCCAAAATTGCGCTTCAGGCTGTCCGCGGAGGTCTTGCGCCATGCCAGCAGCGGGCCAACGCCGGTCAGGAACAGCAGCAGCAGCCCTAGCGGCAGGTTCACCTTGTTAAAAAAAGGCGTGCCCACGCTGATGCGTGACCCGGAGAACCACTCGGAAAAGACCGGGAAAAGCGTGCCGGAGAGCACCGCGATGCAGGAAACCAGAAGAATCAGGTTATTAAAAAGAAAGCTCGATTCGCGGGAGACCATGGAGTCCAGCTGATTCTCGCTTCTTAAATAGTCTCGGTTTTTCACGTACGCGCCGAAGCACACCAGCAGCACGAACAAGATGAATCCGATGAACCACGGGCCGATGCTGGACTGCGCAAAAGCATGCACCGAGCTGACCACGCCGCTGCGCGTCAGAAACGTGCCAAGAATGCACAGGAGAAAGGTCGTAAAGACCAGCCAGACGTTCCAAACCTTCATCATCCCGCGCTTTTCCTGCATCATCACCGAGTGCAAAAATGCGGTGCCCGTAAGCCACGGCAGCAACGAAGCGTTTTCCACGGGGTCCCAGGCCCAGTAGCCGCCCCAGCCAAGCACCGCATAGGCCCAGTGCGCGCCAAGAAGGATGCCAAGCGTCTGAAAACACCACGCAATCATCGTCCACTTGCGTGTCAAGTGAATCCACTTTTCGCCGGGATACCGCGCGAGCAGAGCGGCGAGCGCAAACGCGAACGGGATCGTAAATCCCGTGTAGCCCGAATACAGATTCGGCGGATGGATCACCATCTCCGGATACTGCAGCAGCGGATTCAATCCGTTACCGTCGGCGCGGGTAAAAAGAGAAAAGCCGGTGGCCGTTTCAACGCCCAAAGACTTAAACGGGCTGGCCACGAAGTTGTTTAAAGTCAGAAAGAATACCTGCACCCCGGCCAGCACCACGCCGACGTACGGCATCAGCTCGCCATTCTTGTTTCGATAAACCAACAGCACCGAGATGACGTAGACCGCCAGCAAAAAGCTCCAGAAAAGAAGCGAGCCTTCTTGCCCGGACCACAGAGCGGCAATTTTATAAAAACTGGAAAGATCGCGATTACTGTGGGAAACCACATAGGCGCTGGAAAAACTGTCGGTAAAAAAAAGATATTCGAGGCTGACGGTGGCGATGAAGATGAGAACGCAGGTAGCCATGCCTGCTTGTCTTGTGCTCTTGATCAGCAGCGGGTGGCGCGTGCGAATGGCCGCGATTCCACCCACGAACGCATAAACCCCGCACACGAACGCCAGCAGCAGTGCAAAGGAACCAAAAACATCCATGAAGGCTCCGCCTCTTCCCCGGTATTGCCCACCGCGGGCGCGCTACATCTCGCTGCGCTGAACGGCACTGGGCGACGCGCTGGGCTTATCGCCGCCGGGCGCCGCTTCATACTTCGACGCACACTTCGCCTGAACGTGCTCGGCGACGAATCTGCCGTCTGAACCGGGCTTCCCTTCCACAAGCGCTTGCGATTTGTCTATGAACGTGTCTGGCAGAGGATCGCTGCCGACGTAGCTAACGGGAAGCGTCTTCCCTTCCCCCTCAAGAACGAAGTCCACCCGCCCGGAAAGGCGTCGGATGCTGCCGGGCTCCACGGTTCCCCCGACGCGCATGCGGTGATTGCGCGCGGAACCCTGCAACGTGGAAAGCTCCGCGATGGTGTGGTAATACGTCTTGCTGTCGCTATAGCCAAGCCAGGCAAGAACCGCCATCGAGACAACGATCACGCCGATGCCCACGCCAAACTTTGCTTTTTTCTGCATCAATTTACTCCCCACCTAGCGCCAGCAGATTTGATTCTACCACAGCGAACAAAGCGATCCACTCTCATTCAATTTCGCCTGCCGCCCCACCCCTTGCAGTGACGTCGGTCACACGCCCCTGTGACGTTCTTCAACGTGCCGCGGTCGCCGCCGCTGGCAATGCTTCGCGCAAACGCGCGGCCACACCCGCGGCATCGCTGCCATCGAGCACGAAAGGTTTGCCGGAATCCAGCAAAACCGGACAGCCCAGCTCCGATTCCATAAAACAGCTTGTTAAAGTTCCGAGGGCTTGGGAAATCAGAACCACCCGCTTGGGTTTCAGCGAACGGCGAATGCGCGTAATCACTGCCGGGATTCGCTTAGAAAAGAGGGCCGCAAGCGTCCCAGGGCTAGCTTGCCCGTCCTCAATGGGGCACTCCATCACGTGGGCGAGGAGCAATCCGCGTCGCTGAAAATCCGTGAGCAGCGTGTCCCACGTCCTGCCCCCATGAGGCATTTCCAGCGCTTCCAACAACCTCGCCGATTCACCCCGATTTGCGCCATTCGGGCTATAGAGAAATTCGTCGTCTGCAACTGGAGCTGCGCCGCTTAACAGCACGGCTTGTATGTGCACCGGCCGGTAGCGCGTGGTCCATTCCAGGCGCTGCAGCCGCCGCGCAATGTGCTCCGGCAACGCGGCCTGGCCGCATCCGTCACACAGCAAAGGGCTTGATGTTGTCATGTGCTTATGTAAATCATTGACCGCTTCGCGGTCATGCTTATTTATAGTGCAGCTGGCCGCGGAGCGCAACTTGACCGGAAGTCGAAAAAAGGGACAGGTAAGCCACCGGCGGGTCAGGCTAGGAGGGCCCAAAAGAAGCAGCGCTTGCGAATTACCTTACTTATTGATCGTTTCGTCCACCGGAAGCTTCGCGCGCAGGCACCACTTCAATTCCTGGCTCAGTTCGCTGACGTCCATCCCAGGCATCACGATGAACTTGCAGCTGAGCATCTCGCGCGGCTCGTCGTCATCCGGCAGTTGGCAGGTCACGCGGCAATACTGGCAATCCTGGTTCCAGCAGAAGCGCCCGTAGGGAATCGTTTCCGGGCTGATGAATTGAAAACAGCGCAAAAGCGAATTTCGCTCCGGCACTTGAAACTTCTTTCCAAGAATCGTGATTTCCACCAGCTTTTCATAGGGACGGAAAGGTTCCGACATGATGGGTCCTGTCCTTTGCAAACCGGCCTGCGCGTCGCCTCAGACTTCTCTCAAGCCGGAACACGGTAATCAATACCCATTCAGGGTAGACCGCGCCGCAGCCGCCCACAACGAAACCTCTTGCGCCGCGTTCCCAATCTGCTACGGGGCACGCGCAACGCTTTTTATGGCGCGCAAACCCGCGAAGACGTATACTCCCTCTCGGCTTTGCCCGGATATCCTTTTCTCAAGGAGAGCGTGGATGAAACCCTTTCTGGCCGTTTCGCTTATTTTGGCTGGTTCTCTGCTCGCTTCTTCCACTGCGCTTGACGCTCGAAAGCAGCCATCCCCGCCCGTCGAGCTGAAGGTCGGCGATGTCGCGCCGGATTTCACCCTGCTCAGCGACCAGTGGAAAACCGTGAAGCTCAGCGACTATCGCGGCAAGAAGGACGTCTTCCTTGCTGTCTACGTCCTGGCCTTTACCGGCGGTTGAACGAAACAACTTCAAGCGGTCCAGTCTGGAATCGCTTCAGGAAAAATCGATCTCGAGCAAACTGCCGTCTTTGGTGTGAGTGTTGATAGCCCTGCCGCTAACGCGGCCTTTGCCAAGCAGATTGGCGTCACCTTTCCTCTCCTAAGCGACATGAATCGCAAAATGCTTTCCAGCTACGGCATTCTCAAGGGCTATGACGAGCAGAATCAGACCTACGAATGGGCCTTGCGCTCGAATATTGTCATCGACAAGCAAGGCATCATCCGCCTCATCGATGCCGGCGACGGCGCCGTCGATCCCAACACCGCCCTAACCATGTGCACCACCCTGCACAAAAAGCCCGCGCCGAAATAGAAGGCCGGCCTCTAGCTCGTGTAGACACCGGTCTTCAGTCCGGTGTTTCCTGCCCTTGTAGCGGCGGGCTTTTTTACCCCGGCCCAGCGGGGCCCCCGATTTCTGGGGGTCCCGACGGTTGGCGTTCACCCCGACGTGTTGCTCGGGGTCGGGAAGCCCGGCATCATTCGCTCTTGTTTATGTAGACGCCGGACTTCAGTCCGGCGAGCCTTGGTCTTGTAGCAGCCCAGACTCTGTCGTGGGCGCTCACGGGAAAGACGCCCGCCGAACGCGTTCGCGCGGGTGGCCTACTCTTAATTCAGCAGAAATCTCGGGGGGGGGCCTACCCTTTGCAATTTTGTTTTGTGCAATGGGTGGGAAATTCTTCGCCTCGCGAATTGCGAATGCCGGGTGAAGGACCATCAGGGATGCCCGGACAGGGTCGGTGTAATGCTGTGGCACCGTGAAAGGCGAAGCGGATCCCTCCGCTTCGCGGCCGGCGCTCGCATTCGCGAGCGGGGGAAAAAGCCGGCCCGCTTCGGTCGGGATGACAAAAAAGGGACAGGCAAAGGCGAAGAATAAGTGCACCGGTCTGAAGACCGGCTACTACACGAACTAGAGGAAACCGTCAGCTTCCCAGATCGAAGAATTGGCCCATGCGGCGGAACTTCTCGTATCGCGCGGCGACCAGCTCTTTGGCGGACTGGTTGGTCAGCGCCACCAATTGCCGGTCGAGAACTTCATCAATGAGCCTTGCGGAGGCTTCATGATCGGTGTGCGCGCCGCCCTCCGGCTCGCCTACAATTTCGTCGACGATGCCCAGCTCTTTCAGGTCCGTGGGCATAATCTTCATGGCGATCGCCGCCGTTTCCGCTTTCGCCGGGTCGCGCCAAATAATGGACGCGCAACCTTCCGGCGAAATCACGGAATAAAAACTGTTCTCCAGAATATTTACGCGGTCGCCCACCGCCAGCGCCAGCGCGCCGCCCGAACCGCCTTCTCCCGTTACCGTAACGATGATCGGCACTGGGAGCCGCGACATCTCGCGCAAATTCCGCGCGATAGCTTCGCCCTGGCCGCGCTCTTCGGCGTCGATGCCCGGATAAGCACCGGGCGTATCTATAAACGTAATGATCGGCCGGGAAAATTTTGCCGCAAGTCGCATCACGCGCAGCGCTTTGCGAAAACCCTCGGGTTTGGCTTGCCCGAAGTTGCGGATCAGCCGCTGCTTGGTGTCGCGACCCTTTTGGTGACCAATCACCGCAACCGGACGCCCGTGGAATTTGGCCAGGCCCGCGACGATCGCCGTGTCGTCGCCGAAGCCGCGGTCGCCGTGCAGTTCCATGAACTCCGTGAAGAGCAGCCCGATATAGTCCAGCGTATAAGGACGCTGCGGGTGACGCGCGATCTGCGCCCGCTGCCAGGGCCCCAGATGGGTGTAAAACTCGCGCCGCAATTCCGCTACTTGCGCGCGAATGCGTTCGACCTCGGAGTCGCCTTCCGCGTCCCCGGCCAGGCGGCGCAAATCTTCGACGTCTTTCTCCAGGCGCTCAATCTCCCGCTGGCGTTCCAGGGACGCGGCACCCGACTTGTCTCTATGCCTTGGACTCATCACGC
Source organism: Candidatus Acidiferrum sp. (assembly GCA_041476465.1). Taxonomy (GTDB): domain Bacteria; phylum Acidobacteriota; class Terriglobia; order Acidiferrales; family UBA7541; genus Acidiferrum. The sequence continues at coordinate 29,573 of JBGOTL010000004.1, forward strand.
CACCAGCTCAATGGCTTGTTGCCCGCAGATTTGCCGCACCGCTTCCACCAGCTCGGGATGGATGCGGATACGCTGCTGTGATTGTAGCAGCGCGACACAGCCGTCCGGGGAGTGCAGTTCAAAGACCACGGGACTCAATCCCGGCGAATTCACGAACAGTTCTTCCAAGCGGTTCATCGCTTCTTCGCTGAGCGCCTGCCCCTCCAGGCGCACGCGAAATTCCGTGGGCGCTGTGCGCACGCCAAGCTCTTCCAGCTTTCGGGCTTCCTGCAAAGACAATCGCGTGCCGGCTTCTTCGATTTGCACCTTGGCCTTCAGCAGCAACGGCGTGCCGGGCTTCAGAACTTGCTCTAGCCGCCCGAAACTTTCCGGAAAGGCTAGCAGCTCTTGCACTCCGGTCATATCCTGCAGCGTGAAGATGGCCCAGCGCGCGCCTTTTTTCGAGCGCATGGGGCGCGTGCCGACGATCAGCGCGGCCACGGTAATTTCTTTGCCGTTGCGCTGCCCTTCCACTTCGCTTAGCGAAATAGTTTTCAGCTCCTGGAGCCGCGAAGCATATTTTTCCAGGGGGTGGCCCGAAACATAGAAGCCCAGCATGGCGTATTCGCTGGCAAGCCGCTCTTCTTCGCTCCAGGGCGCGGCTTCGCGCAATTCAAATTCCAGCGGCGCGGGCGCAGCGGCCGTGCCGAACAAACCGTGTTGCCCGGTTTCGCGCGAGCGCGCGGCGCGCTGCAAAGCGCTGAGCGCATCGTCCACGGACGCCAGCATCGCTTCGCGCGGTCCCAGGGAATCCACCGCGCCGGATTTGATCAGGCTCTCGAACACCCGCTTGTTCAAGAAGCGCGGTTCAATGCGTTCACAGAAATCGTAAAGCGATTTGAATTCATTCTGCTTTAGCCGAGATTCGCGAATTGCTTTGGCGGTATTTTCGCCGACGTTCTTGATGGCCGCCAGGCCGAAGCGAATGGATTCGCCCACAGGCGTGAAGTACAGATCGCTCTCATTGACGTCCGGCGGGAGGATGGAGATGCTCATTCCCCGCGCTTCGTTGATGTACTTCACCGCTTTTTCCGTGTTGCCGGCTTCTGATGTCAGCAGCGCGGCCATGAATTCCACCGGATAATGTGTTTTCAGATAAGCGGTCTGGTACGCGAGCAATGCGTAAGCGCAGGAGTGCGACTTATTGAAGCCATACCCTGCAAACTCTTCCATCAAGTTAAAAATGCGCTCAGCCTTCTTCTCCGGGAGCTTGTTCGCGGCGCAGCCGGTCATGAATTTTGCGCGCTGCGCCGCCATCTCTTCTTTTTTCTTTTTGCCCATGGCGCGGCGAAGAATATCCGCTTCGCCGAGAGAAAAACTGGCCAGGCGGTTGGCGATTTGCATCACTTGTTCCTGGTACAGAATGACGCCGTAGGTCTCCTCGAGAATCTCTTTGAGCTCCGGCAGCTCATAGCTGACTTTGGTTTTGCCGCTCTTGCGGTTGATGAAATCATCGATCATTCCGCCCTGAATGGGCCCGGGGCGGTACAGCGCATTGAGCGCCGTAAGGTCCTCAATGCGCGTGGGCTGATAGCGCCGGAGAATGTCGCGCATGCCGTGGGATTCAAACTGAAAAATGGCGGTGGTTTCTCCGCGCGCGAAAAGCCTGTACGTGGAATCATCGCCAAGCTCCAGGTTTTCGATGTCGATCTTCACGCCGCGGTTCTGTTCGACCATGTGCACGGTGTCATGCAGAACGGTGAGCGTGGTCAGCCCGAGAAAGTCCATCTTCAGCAATCCAATGCGCTCGAGCGCGTTCATGTCAAACTGCGTGGTGATTTCGTCACGGTTGGTTTTGTAAACGGGGATGATCTCGGTGAGCGGCTGCGGCGAAATCACCACTCCGGCGGCGTGCGTGGAAGCGTGGCGCGATAATCCTTCCAGGCGCAGAGCCACGTTCATGAGATCTTTCAGCTTTTCGTCGCTATCGATTGCTGATTTCAATTGCGGCACTTCCTTCAGAGCATCGGCTAACTCAATTCCCAGCGTGGTGGGAATCATCTTCGCCAGGCGATCCACTTCCCCGTAAGGAACGTTCATGGCGCGCCCTACGTCTTTCACCGCGGCTTTCGCCGCCATGGTGCCAAAGGTGATGATCTGCGCCACATTGTTCCGGCCATATTTCTGCGTGACATATTCGATCAGCTCGCCACGCCGCCGCATGCAGAAATCGATATCGATATCCGGCATGGAAATGCGTTCTGGGTTTAGGAAGCGCTCGAAGAGCAGGTTGTACTGCAACGGATCAACGTCCGTGATGCGCAACGCGTAGCTGACCAGACTGCCCGCGGCGGAACCACGACCCGGGCCAACAGGGACTCCTTGCGTGCGCGCGTAGTGAATAAAATCCCAGACGATCAGGAAGTAGCCTTCGTAGCGCATCTTCTTGATCATCCCGATTTCCGACGTCAGCCGGCGCTCGTATTCCGCGAGCGAATTGCTCAGAGCCCCCTGCTTCGCCAAACGCTCGAGATTCGGCACGCGTGAGGCAAACCCCTCGCGCACAACCTTTTCAAAATAAGTGGAGGGATCGTAACCGCCGGGTATCTTGAATTCCGGAAATGGATTGGGGATGCGCTCGATTTTTACGTTGCAGCGCGAGGCAATATCCACGGTGCGGGAAATCGCTTCGGGGACTTCGCGAAAAATGGCGGCCATCTCGGCCGCGGTCTTGAAATAAAACTGATCGGTCGCAAACTTCATGCGGCGTTCGTCGCTCATGGTCTTGCCGGTCTGGATGCAGAGCAAGACTTCCTGAGCATGCGCATCTTCGTGATGCAGATAGTGGCAATCGTTGGTGGCCACCAGTGGAATACCGGTTTCCTTGGAAAGGCGGAGGAGGTCGCGGTTCACGCCCTTTTCGATTTCCAAACCTTGGTCCTGAATTTCCAGGAAGAAATTGTTTTTCCCAAAAATGTCGCGCAGCCGGTAAGCATTTTCACGCGCAAGGTCCATCTTCTGGTCCACCACGGCTTCCGTGACCACTCCATTCAAGCACGCGGAAAGAGCGATGAGGCCCTGGTGGTGTTTGGCCAGCAGGTCGTAATCGATTCTTGGCTTGTAATAGAACCCTTCTAGAAACCCGGCCGATACCAGCTTGATCAGGTTGTGATAGCCCTCAAGGTTTTCACAAAGCAACACAAGGTGGTTGCTGCTTCTCCCACCCGGGTCCAGTTCGATGGAATCGTGGCCATTGGCTGGCCGGGCCGGCGTGGATTTCTCTCCGCGGTCGTGGCGGCTGCCTTTGGCGACGTAGACTTCGCAACCGATGATGGCTTTTACGTCCCGCTTGCCGGCTTCATGGAAGAAATTAGCGGCGGCAAACAGATTGCCATGGTCGGTGATGGCCACGGCCGGCATCTTCTGCCGGGACGCCTCATCCAGCAGCTCGGAGGTTTCGCAAGCGCCGTCGAGCAGGCTGTAATCCGTATGCAGGTGAAGATGAACGAACTGCGGATTTTCCATGGAACTCGATTCTAAATCTCCCCGAGAAGAATTGCGACACGCATTGTGACGTTTCCCACAGACAGGCTTCTGCCACTGCGGTGATTACTTCCGGGCCTTCCTCTTTTTCCTCACCTTCGGTCTCTTGCCATGACGTGCAGGTGCTCGGTGTTTGCCAGTCGATTTGTGTCGCTGCGCCTTTTGGTGCTGCTTTTGAACAATTCGCGCGGCAGCTAAGGCATGCCCGTGTTTCGTGGCATCGTCGCTGCCCGCTGAGCCGTGGTGTTTCTCGCCAGGTTTCCCGGACTTCTTCTCTTTTTCCTTCTTTTTGGGGGGCTCTTTGATTCCGGAAAGCTTGCGAAGAATCTTCTCGCGTTCATCCACTGTCTTTCCGCGCCCGGTCAACTGCATGGCAAAAACCTGCTCGACAATAACATCAAATTTCGCCCCGCGGGGGAGCCCCAGCGCTTCGAGCTCATTGCCGACCGAAGGCAGCGCGATCCGGATTGGCCGCCACTTGTGAAGATAAGCGCGAATTTTCGAAAGAGCAGCTGATTTATTCGACTCCGCCATAAGGTATGCGGTCTGCTCCATGGGAATTTCTTCGAGAAAATGAAAAGCATCGACGGGCGCGTTCATTTTGCGGCCGACGAGTTCTTTCTGTGCGTCCCAAGCCTTTTCTGGAAATCCCAGAATCATTTGAGACTCCGCGGAGCGAAAGCCTAATTTGGAAAGCAAGTTTCCCTGCTCCCGGTCTTTAAGGCGGCCAAGAATCGCCAGCATCATCGGGGTGGAGACGCGCGGGCGGAATCCCGCCGTGAAAAGGTCCTCGCGCACTTTCATTAACCGGGAAATCGCTTCGTAGTCCGGGCGACGTTTTGCCAGGCCCGGATGGATGGCTTCGAGCAGGTCGTGCTGTTCCCACGCCTTCAGCACTACCGCGGGCCGCTCTTCACGGGCCACGGCGCGGAGTTCCGCCCCGGCATCTTCCGGGGCGATGGTGTGATGCAGATCGCGCTCGATGGCCAGCTCAAACCACTCTTGCGTGCGCTGTTCCGGTTTGAACCCCATGCGCGCCGAGAATCGCAGGAGGCGCAGCAGCCGCGCCGGCTGGTTGGTAAAGCTGTGAATGATAAGAGCGCGCACTTCGCCTCGTTCGATGTCCGAGAGGCCGTTCGTGGGGTCGAGCAGTAAGCCGCGCGACGCGGGGTTCAAGGAGATGGCAATGGCATTCAGAGAGAAGTCACGGCGCCGCAGGTCTTCCATGATGGTGGACCAGCGTATCTCCGGGCGTGTTCCAGGGCGCACATAGTGGTCATCACGCGCCGCGGAGATGCTGCCTTCACAGTCTCCCGCAAAGAGAATCTCGACGTGGCGCAGGCGCTCGTCCTCGGAGAGAATTTTCGCGCCGCCTTTCTCCAACTCGCGCGCCAGCTTGGAAGGGTTGCCTTCCACGGTGAAATCCAGGTCACGCAGCGACGCACCGGTAATCAGGTCGCGCACCGTGCCGCCCGTTAGATAGACGTTAAAGCTAAGAGCCGCGGCGAGCTCCTGCACGCGCATCATGGCCGCGCGCTGTTCCGGTGAAAGCCGGCTTTCGAGCAAAAACATGTAGTCTGGCATTACGCTCCCTCGAGTTCAGGATGACCGCCCAGCACCGGCGCGGCAACACCCGCGATGATTGCCTTTGGCCTGCCGCGCTACGCGCGCGGATGATGCGATTTGTAAATTTGCTTCAACCGCTCTTCCACCACGTGGGTGTAAATTTGCGTCGTGGAAATATCCGCGTGGCCCAGCATGAGCTGCACCGACCGCAGGTCCGCGCCACGCTCCAATAAATGCGTGGCAAAACTGTGCCGCAGCATGTGCGGGGTCAGCGGAATCCGCAAACCCGCCTGCCGCCCGTAGGCCGAAAGAATTTTCCAGACTCCCACTCGGCTGAGCGGATGGCCCCTGCGATTCACAAAAAGCGCGGGGGTGACCGCGATTTTACTTTTACCGATGAGTTTCGGGCGCGCTTCGCGCAGATACTTTTCCACCATGCTGAGCGCCTTTTTGCCGACGGGCACGATGCGCTCTTTGTCGCCTTTGCCGATACACCGCACGCAGCCCACCTTTCTGTCCATGTCCATGACGCGCAGGCCGATCAGCTCGGAGACGCGCAATCCCGTGGAATAGAGGACTTCCAGCATGGCGCGGTCGCGAAGTCCCAGCGGCGCATTTTCATCCGGTTGTTCCAGGAGCTTTTCCACTTCCTGCAACCGTAAATATCCCGGAAGGGAGCGGCGAATCTTTGGCGATTCCAGATTGATGGAAGGATCGCTGGAAATCAGCTCCTGGACCTGCGCAAAGCGGAAGAAATTCCGTAGCGTCACCAGATGCCGGGCCACGGTGCGGCTCTCCAGCTTCTGCCGGTAGAGACTTGCCAGAAAATCGACCAGATCATCCCGAGACACACGTTCCAGAGAAAGCTTGCGCTTTTCCGCAAACACGTCGAATTTTGCCAGATCGCGCTGATAGGCGGAGACGGTGTTCGTGGATAGTCCTTTCTCCACCCGGACGTGCATCAGAAAGGACGAAATGGTGGCGGCAAGTTCCATCAAGACCCCGAAAGTCCTTCCGCGCCGGCCGCAGTGCGGCGTAGCGCAATACCATAAACTTCTTCAATTTCGTGGCAGCGGAAAATCCACGCCAAGCCCAGGTACAGGACCGTGGCGCCAATGATGAGTCCCGAGAAAACCAAAAGCTGAATCAAGAACCGCGAGTGTATGGTAAACGCGGTGTAGTGCTGGCCAAACCAGCAGGCAGCACCCATGATTGCAGAACACAAAGTCACTTTCCCAAAGGATCTAATAATCTCGATCGTTCCCATCGCGCCATAGCGCAGGCGGAAGATGATAAACAGCGCGAAAAAGTCAAAATAGCAAGCCAGCGCGTCAGCCAGCGCCGGACCGCCGTTCTGCACGCGCTTGAAGAAAAACTCCAGAAAAACGACGTTCAGGGCCAGGTTGATGAGCAGAGAAATGGCGGCGATGATGACCGGGGTCTTGGTGTCACGCGTGGAATAGAACGCCGGAACGATTAGTTTCATGGACGCCAGCGCCGGCAAGCCCATAGAGTAATACAGAAGAGCACGGGCCGTGAGTCGCGTGGATTCCGCCACGAACTGTCCGTGCTGGAAGAGTATGCGAATAATCGGCTCTCGCAGAATAATTAGTCCCACCATGGCGGGCACGGTGATGAACGCCACGATGCGCATCGAGAAGGCCAGCGTACGCTTCAACGCTTCATAGTCTTTGGCCGCCGCCTGGTGCGACATCATCGGCAGAATCGCGGTCGCCACGGCGATGGCATAGCCTCCCAAGACCAATTCCATCACACGGTCCGCCAGATAGAGCGAAAATGGACTTCCGCGCGGCATGACCTTGGCATAGGCAAAAAACGTGCCGATGACGAAATTGATTTGTGCGATGCCGATGCCAAAGAACCGCGGCACCATCAAGCGGGCGACATTTTGGATGCCGGGGTGCGAGAACGAAATCGCAAAGTTAAATCGCATGCCCTGCCGCACCAGGGATGGTACCTGCATTAGAAACTGCAGCGAACCTCCAACGAGCACGCCCACCGCCAGGGATATCGCCGGATCTTGAAAATATTTCCACACCACCGCCGTGGAGAACAAGATGACCGCGAGATTGAGAAAAACCGGCGTCGCCGCGGGCAGCCCAAAGATGTGGAAGCAGTTCAAGATACCCATGGCCAGGGCGGCCAAGCCGATGAAGAAAAGATAAGGGAAGATAATGCGGTTCAGGGCAATGGCCTGATCCCACTGCACGCGGTTGTTCGAAGAGGAGGTGAAAGCGTGAATAATTACGGGAGAAAAGACCATCCCCAAAACAGTGATGACGGCGAGAACCAGCGCCATGGTCCAGAAAAGGCGATTGGCAAAATCCCACATCTCCTCTTTGGGCTTCTCCCGCATGTAGGTGGTGAAAACGGGGATAAACGAGGCGCTCATCGTCCCTTCCCCCACCAGCCGGCGAAACAAGTTGGGGATACGATAGGCCAGAACGAAGGAGTCCGCTGCCAGAGTGGTGCCGAGAAGGAGAGCAATGCGCTGGTCGCGCACGTAGCCGAGAATACGGCTGACAATGGTCACCAGGGTGATGATCGAGGCCGACTTCAGAATCTGCTTTTTATCGGTCAACGGCCGGCGCTCCGGGTGGCGTAACTCCAATAAAAACAATGAGTTGACAGGAAAGCGGAGCTTAACATAACATGAATTTCGCAAATTGTCACTTCGAAACGGGCAAAAGCCTCGTTGAAAAACCGTACCCCAGCCTCTACGCACAAGAAAGTTGTCGTTGTGCTGCTCGACAAGAAACCCGTGAAAGGATTTCTTAATCCCGCGCGCCTGGGCCAGATAGATCCTATCGATTTGTTGACCCCGGACGGCGAGCACCAGGCAATTCCTCTGGCGAAGGTCCGCGCGGTCTATTTCGTGCGTGAGTTCTCCAATGAGTTTGAACCCGAGCGCAAAGCCTTCCTGAGCCGGCCAAAGCTCGACGGCCTCTGGGTGCGCATGCGCTTTGCGGATAACGAAACCCTCGAAGGGGTTATTCCCAACGACCTTCTAGGTTTTCTAGATAACGGGCTGCAAATTACCCCGCCGGACTTGAATGCCGGGACCGACCGAATTTTTGTGCCTCGCTCCGCTCTTTCCGAGTTGACTGTGCTAGGGGTGGTCGGCATTGCCCGCCGAAAGCCAGCTGCTGCCGCTGTGGGCGCCGTGCAACCGCGGCTGTTCAGCGAGTAGTTCGGGAGTGGTTGAGCTGGCAGCGTTAATCAGGACTTAGATTCAAATTGCAAAACCCTCAGCTTGGAACTGTGGGTGTTATGGTGCGCTGCTAAAATGAACTTCAATCCTTCAATCTTACTGCATATGTGATTTGGAGTTCCTTGGTGCGCGCTCTGGTCATGGCCTCAATGCAGGCAAGATACGCAGGATAGGCCGCAGTGCCGCCTCCATACAACGCTCGCTCAGCCGAGCAGTTTGCATCCCGATACTTTATCCACATTCTTTGAGTTTCGACCAGGCGGTTAGCGTCTTCCGTGTCGAATTTCTTCTGTCGGAGGCTCTGGTATACGGAATTCAGTTTCGCATCGGAGGCATCTTTTGCTTTTGAGAGACAACTTACAAGGTCACTTGTAACTGCGACGCCTGCACAGGGTGAGGCTGATTCATTCATGTGTTGTGCATGGCACGGAGCGGCGGCGGCAAGCATCAACAAAAATACGAGCAACAGTGTAGCGTGTAATTGGACAATGAGTTTCCGATTCATGGCCCGAATCTTAGCACGATGGACCACTAAGAAACTGGTTTGGACAGGCCGCTAAACCCGCCCGACATAACTAATGTCCGTCTGCCAAGTCGGCGAATTCTTTAAGTCCTGATCAGTCGCGTTACCGGAAATTGACCCAATCCCAATAGTTCAAGCGCCTGTACTTCCCTCTCGGCGCTATGCGAGACTCGCACCAGCATTCAGGAGCTGTTTCCATGAAACTTTCTGAAGTTGCGCAGAAACTCGGTTGCCGCCTGGAAGGCGCAGCGGAGGAAGAAATTCGCGGCGTTACCGGCATCGATCACGCCGAGCCGGGGCAAATTACTTTTCTGGCGAATCGCCGCTATTTTCCCCTGCTGAAGACTACGCGCGCCACGGCGGTTCTCCTGGAGGATGGCATAAATATCGTGCGTGCGGCCGGGCTGCCGCCACTGGCGGCGCTGCGCACGGCGAATCCGTATCTCGCCTTCGCCCACGCTATAGAACTCTTTTACCAGGCGCCGCGTTACTCCCCGGGGATTCATCCTACCGCGGTGATCGCGAAGAGCGCGCATATCGGCGAGGGTGCGCATATTGGACCGTATTGCTTCATCGATGAGCAAGCGGAAATCGGGCGTCGCGCTGTCCTGCACAGCTTTGTCACCATTTATCGCGGCGCGAAGATTGGCGACGATTTTTTCGCGCATGCGCACGCCGTGGTGCGGGAATCCTGCCGCATCGGCCACCGCGTGATTTTGCAGAACGGTGTGGTGATCGGAGGCGACGGCCTGGGCTTCGCAAGGAACGCCGACGCCACCTGGTACAAAATGGCGCAATCCGGCCCGGCGGTACTTGAGGATGACGTCGAGGTACAGGCGAATGCTTGCATCGACCGTGCCACGGTTGGCGAAACGCGGATAGGCCGCGGAACAAAGATCGACGACCTGGTCCTGGTCGGCCATGCTTCAAAGGTTGGCGAGAACGCCATGCTTTGCGGCCAGGTGGGCCTCGCGGGGTCCACGGTCATTGGTAACGGCTGCATTCTCGCCGGGCAGGTCGGCACCGCCGGGCACCTCTCCGTAGGTGATCACTCCATCATTACGGCGCAAAGCGGAGTTCCCAACGATGTGCCGCCGAAAGCGCTCTATTCCGGTTATCCCGCGGTGGAAAATCGCCAGTGGCTTAAGACCGTGGCGGCGCTGAGTCGCCTTCCGGACCTGCAAAATCGCTTGAATGAAGTGGAATTGGAATTGGAAAAACTGAAAAAGCGCTGAAGCATGGTCTCCGCTCTGTGAGGAGTTCCAGACAAATGCCTGCTTACGTCGCGCCGGGAAACCCTAGCGGCCGCTGATCCGCAGGCAGGCCCGCTGCCAGTGCGTCATGGATGTGGTCGTTCAGCAGGTCGCGCTGCTCCATAGAATACTTTGACGAATCGATGGGATCGAGAAACTCCACCAGAATCTCTCCCGGATGAATAACCAGCGAACGCTTCTCCATCACGCGATGCGCGCCGGAACACGCCATGGGAACGATGGGAACCCCCGCCTTGATGGCCATTACCACCGCTCCTTTCTTGAAATTCTGCAGGCGTCCGTCCGGGCTGCGTGTTCCTTCCGGATAAATAAGGAATGACTGCCCCGCGAGCATGGCTTCCGTAGCCTTCTCCACACTCTGAATGGCGGAATCGCGATTCTTGCGGTCCACCGGGATAAAATGCGCCAGGCGGAAGGCCTGCCCGACAATCGGAAACCTGAACAGTGATTTTTTCGGGAGGATGGCGATGCGCCGCGGTATGGCCCACACCACGGCTGGCGCGTCGGCGGAGCTGGTGTGATTCGCGGCGAACAAACAAACGCCGGGGGGAATTCTTTCGATACCCTTGACGCGAACTTTTACGCCTACGCAGCGCACGAAAAACATCACGCCGTTTATGCCCGCCCAGTAGAGCGGATTCACATCTCCAACGATGACACCGTAGAGCAAGAGAGGCGGCCCGGCGATGAGAATATACAACGAGAGAAAAACGGCGATGAAGAGCGTGCGAAGCATTATTGACGGTCACTCTCTCGAATCCTGTCCAACGGGTCAAGCAGAAGTTCACTTCGCAAGAGATGCCGCCGCCTGAGTCGTTCCAAGAAGGAGTCCATCACAGATGTGGCGGGCCTTTTCGCTGGCGTGATGATCTTCGGCGACTTCATAGTAGACTTCGGTCACCTGCGCGAGCGGAAAGTCGAGCCCGATCTCCCGATCATCTGAAGGCGTGATCGCGGAGCGATCAACACGACGCACGCGCAGCCGCAGCATTTCTCCCGGATGTCTGCCGCGCGCCCAATGATCGGGGCGCCCCGGCGCGTCGCCGCCATTCCATTTGAGGATCACATCGGCCTGCTGCAGACCGGCCTTGGCGGCAGGGCCATCCTGCTCGACGGAGCTGACGAGCATTGAGCCGGAGCCATCGCGTTCCGCTGAAAAGCTGAGCGCGGCCCGCTTGTGTTTGACCGCCCGAAACTCGAAGCCTGCCAACGCCAGAATTCTCTGGTAAGCGAGTGCGTCGGTCCCGGCGACATATTGCTGGAAAAACTCTTCGAAAGAGCCTCCGGCGATTCTCTCTGCAGTTAGGCGAATGTCCAGGCTGTCCCGGTAAAACTTGCCTTGCTTGGCAAAATCCGTGTTCATCGCGCGCAAAACGTCATCCAAACTCTTCTCGTTGTTGGTGCGATCCCTAATCAGGATATCGAGCAGGACGCCAAGAATCTGGCCCTTGGTGTAGTAAGAGACGCTGGATTGCGGCTGATTGTAGAGAGAATATTTCTCCAGCCAGGCGTCGAGGCTGGATTGCTCAGCGCTTTGCCAGTGTTCCGCCGGGCGCAGCTCAATATCGCTGATCTGAGCGCCCAGATCCTGATAGAACTGCTGCTTACTCCAAATCCCGCTACGCACCAGCGCGTAGGACGCATACGTATTCGTCACTCCCTCGGAAAACCACAGCGATCGGCTGTATTGCTCCTTTGCGTAGTCCACCGGCTCCATGGAAGCCGCGCGAATGCGCTTTACATTCCATAAATGAAAAAATTCGTGCGCCGAGACTCCGGGAAGAGATGAATCCGACTGGATATAGATGGCGGTGGAATTGGCATGTTCCATTCCGCCCCCAGCGCCTGCGGCCGCCTTTCCGATGTGAAAAATAAACGTAAAGGTTTCGTACGGCGCGCCATCCATCAGATTCACTTCATACAAGCAGATCCGCCGCAAATCATCCTCTACTTGCTTTTTCTTCCAAGCGTCGCCATGAATGACCACGCGAATCGCCGGGGAGACGCCCGGCAGAAAAAACTCCTCGAAGTTGGCGACTTCGATCGGCGCATCGGCCAATGCGTCATAATTGGGTGCACGAAGCAAACTGCGGTGCACTCCATCACCAGGAACCCCGGACGAAACCAGCGCGGAACTGGCGGCTCTCCAGCCATCTCGCAAATCGGAGAGCGTCACTTCCACGTCCTCGGCGCGACGCTCGGGAATATAGAGCAGAATCATCGCGGGGTTGATGAAAGCGTGCTCTAAATTGAGCTGCGCCGCGAATGGCCCAGGTTCGTCCCAGTATGTTGCATAGCGCAGAGTTATGGTTCCCTTCGTGCTGATGCGCCAGGTTTGCTTATCCATCTTCTCAATGGGGGCTTTTTCGCTTCCGGCAAAAGCCTCCACTTGCTGCACGTGGCTGCTGAAGTCGCGAATCTGGTAGAGCGCATTCCACGCCGGCATCTGCACGGTCACTTCGCCTTGCACGTTGGGGATATCCATCGTGACGTAAATAAGGTGCTGCTCCGGATGCGCCAAGGATACTTCATAGCGGATGGTCGCTTGGCCCGCTGTGGCTGTGCCGAGCGTAGAGACGCCAAGCAGAATCGCCGGAATCAGCGTCCGGTGACACCGATGGGAACATTTCACCTGTGATTTGCCTCAGAAGGAGTTACAACCGGCTGGCCCAAGTTCTTCAAGAGCTTCTCGCACAAGCCATCGAAATTTCCATTGGACATCACGATAACTAGATCACCTGGGCGGGCCTCGGCCGCCAAGTGCTCCGCGATGGCATCGCTGCCCGAGAATACCCGCGCATCCTTGCCCAGTGCGCGAACACTTGTAGCGACACATTCCGGGTCGAGCCGGTACTCGTCGCCCAACTGTTGGGCGCGAAAAACTCCGCCTAGAATCACGCTGTCTCCAAGCGCAAGGGCCTGGGGCAGCGTCTCCTGAAAGATTTTCCGCCGCATGGAGTTGGATCGCGGCTCAAGAATGGCCCACAGGCGGCGCCCTGGCCAGCGACAGCGCGCCGCCTCGATGGTTGCGCGCACGGCTGTGGGATGATGCGCGAAGTCATCGACCACCAGGACGCCGCCTACCTCGCCTTTTACTTCCATGCGGCGCTTCACGCTGCGAAATGTTGCCAGTGCTTTTGCCAGGACTTCCACCGCGATACCCCGGCCGCTGGCGACGGCGATTGCCGCAACCGAATTTAGAATATTGTGCCGGCCGGTGGCGGACGTCGAGAACACGCCAAACTTCTTTCCCTTAAGGGTAAGGCGAAAATGATTCTTGTCGCCATCCATTCTCATGTCGCTGGCGACCCAATCGTTTCTCTCATCGAACCCATAGGTTTCCACGGGACAAAAAGCCTTTTCTGCAACGCGGCGCAGCGCAGGGCCGGAATCCTGCGTGTCACCCCAGATGACGACGCGTCCCAGCCGCGGCACGAGATTCACCAGGCGGCGAAACGCCAGTTCATAGCTCTCGAAGTCCGCATAGATGTCCGCGTGATCGAATTCGAGCGAAGTAATAATCAAATCATCGGGGTGATAGTGAAAGAACTTGGGCCCGCGGTCCCAGAAGGCCGTCTCGTACTCATCGCCTTCGAGGATGAACTCTTCGCCACCGCCGAGGCCATAACTCTTGCCAAAATTCTCCGCCACACCACCAACAAGAAAATTCGGCCGCTTCCCAGCCGTGTGGAATATCCACGCCAGCATCGCCGTGGTAGTCGTCTTCCCGTGCGTACCACTCACTACGATAGAATTCCGCCCAGGCAGGAATACCTCTTCCAAAATTTCCGGCATGGAGCGGTATGGCAGTTTTCGATCGAGCACTTCTTCCAATTCAGGATTTCCGCGCGCGATGACATTGCCAATCACCGCAAAATCCGGCGCCGGTGTCAAATGCGCAGCATCGAATGAATTGAAAAAAGGAATACCCAGGCTGTCGAGCAGCGTCGAAGCCGGCGGGTACACTCCGGAGTCGGAACCTGTGACGCGAAATCCTCGTTCGCGCAGCATCCCGGCCAGTGGCGCCATGGCCGATCCGCCGATTCCGATCACGTGTACGTGTTTCGCGTCATTCATGGAATGACCGCGGGTTCCAGAATCTCAAGCGTTCCTTCTCCTCGGGCGCGCAAGCGCGCTTTGACGCCCAGCGGCAACGTCAGCATGGGCCGTGGCGTGTGACCTACGGGCATCCCGAAAACAATCGGCACACCAAGCGGGCTGAGAATTCTACGGCAAACATCGCGAACAGACGGGCTGCCCGCCACCGACGGTTCGCATTCCGGAAACTCGCCCAGCACAATCCCCTTCACGCCGGTCAATTTTCCCGCTTGCTTCAAATGCATCAGAACACGATCGACTTGATACGGTTTCATGGCGCGGTCTTCCAGCAGGAGAATCGCATCGCGAGTGTCGAGCTCCCAAGGCGTACCGATCGTCGCTTCCAGCAGCGTCATGCAGCCCCCAAGCAAGCGGCCCTCGGCCTCACCCGCCGCAAGCGCTTCTCCTTGCAGTTGCAACGTCCAACCGCCATCTGTCTTGCTCACGGCCTGCAAGAACGACTCTTTGTCGTAGCCGCCGGTCGCTCCCGCACCTGCCGCAAACCCCGCGGCAAGCATCGGTCCATAAACAGTGACCCAGCCGCAAGTTTGCCAGAGATAAATCTGCAATGTGGTGATGTCGCTGAATCCGACCACGCACTTTGGTGAATTCAGGCTCTTCACCAGGCTCTCGTCAAGCAGATAGTTGGAGCCGTATCCCCCTCGCAGGGCCACCAAGCCATCCACGCCAGAATCCTTCAGCAAAACAATGAACTCTTCACGCCGGGCCGCTTCGGTACCCGCAAAGTAGGCTTCCGGTTTGCGCGCGGCAAATTCGCACGGCGCAAAACCCAGGCCTCGAAGTTCATCGATACCCGCGGAGACACTCTTCTCCTCGGCGGGTGAAGCGGGAGCAAAAACTCCGATACGAGCGCCCGTAGTAAGCGCTCTCGGCCGCCGCGGCAAGCCGCGAACGTTAACCGACAAATGTGTGGAAAGTTTCAGGGTCATTCGCGGTGGCCCTCGAGCGGAACGACCTCCGTGACCACGCCTTGACGGCTGATTTGCGCCACAATTGCTTGCTGCTGGCGCGGGCTCACGTCGGCATCAAATTCCACAATCGAACTGCTTCCTGCCATGGAGACCCGGAAATGCTGCATGGTGATTTTCAAATCAGCGAGGAGACGCTGGATTTCCGCGGCTACGTTCTCTGCGTGACTCGTGGTAAAACGAAAACCCATATTTCGAGATTTAAGATTTAATCTCCGCGTACCCCAGCCAAGCACCACCAGGGCGAACAGAACGATCCCAGTCGTCGCTGCCGCCACGGCGTAAAATCCCCCACCCGCGGCCATGCCGATTGCTGCTTCCACGAATATTGTTGCCGCGGTCGTCAAGCCAATCAAGCCTCCACCTTCCCGCAGAATCGCTCCCGCGCCAAGAAACCCGATTCCCTGCACGATATTCGAGGCAATTCGCGTGGAACCCGTGTCACCCAAGCGATGCGCGATTTCGCCGGAAAGAATGGTGAAGAGCGCCGTGGCCATGCAAACGAACAGACTTGTTCGAATCCCGGCCGGGCGGCGGTGAAGATCACGTTCCACGCCAATCGCCGCGCCAAGAGCGGCAGCGATCGCTAAACGCAAGAGAATTTCGTGAAAAGAAAGCATTTCTTTATCGGACAACCGTCCGCTTGCACGGAATTTTACTATCTATAGCTTAAATTGCGTCAATTTCGCAAAGTGGCGTGCCCTGGCGTGTATCTCGTTGCGGTTCAGGTGGCGCAAGCGCTCCAACCCAAATCTTTCCACGGCGAAGCTGCCGAGCACCGAGCCATAGACCATGGCCCGGCGCAGCGCCGCGTCGCTCTTGCTTCCGGCACCTGCGAGGTACCCCATGAAACCGCCTGCAAAGCTGTCCCCCGCGCCAGTCGGGTCGTGGGGCTCTTCCAGCGGGAATGCCGGAACACAGAAGACACCACGTTTATCCACCATCATGGCCCCATATTCGCCGCGCTTAACGATCAGCGTTGTGGGGCCCATGTTGAAAATGTGCTTTGCGGCCCGCAATAGGTTGTGCTCGCTGGACAGCTCGCGCGTCTCGGAGTCGTTAATCATCAGGATATCCACGTGCCGCAGCGTCTCGCGCAGTTCCGCGTTACTCCGCTCAATCCAATAGTTCATGGTGTCGAGCGCCGCCAGTTTCGGTTTCACGGTAACCTGGTGGAGCACGTCTCGCTGCAGCTCCGGCGCGATGTTTGCGAGAAATACGTATTTCGATTTGCGGTATTTTTCCGGCAGCTTCGGCTTGAATTCCGCGAAGACGTTCAGTTCCGTGGCCAGCGTCACGCGCTCGTTCAGATTCTCCGAGTAACGTCCCGCCCAAAAAAACGTCTTGCCCGGGGCCCGCTCCAGCCCTTCCGTGTCAATATGCCGGCCCTTGAAGATCGCGGCGTCTTTCGCGCTGAAATCGTCCCCGACAATCGCCACCAGGCTTACATGCGTAAAAAAACTGGCGGCCACCGCAAAATACGTCGCCGCGCCGCCCAGCGCGCGGTCCACCTTCCCATACGGGCTTTCCAGCGCATCGAACGCCACGGAACCCACAACGAGTAAGGACACCGTTCTCTCCTAGGAAATGTATTTGCCGATAATCGCTGCGAGTTTTTTCTTCGTCGCAGGGGGAACAATTTTCAAGTCCGTGACCAGCGCATGATGCAATGCCGAGCCACATTTACAGTTTCGCCCCGCAGGCATCGTTCGAATTGCCTCGCGCAGCACGTTTTGCGCATGTGCGGCGTTCTGGTTCAGCGTGGCGATGATCTGCGTGATTGTCACTGATTCATGCTCCGGGTGCCAGCAGTCGTAGTCCGTAATCATGGCCACCGTTGCGTAGCACATTTCCGCCTCACGGGCCAGCTTCGCTTCGGTCACGTTGGTCATGCCGATTACGTCGAACTCCATCGCCCGGTGAAAATATGCTTCCGCCAGCGTGGAAAATTGCGGCCCTTCCATGCAGACGTAGGTTCCCTTGCGATGTACCGGCACGCCGGAGGAAACGCAGGCGTCGGCTAAGACCGCGGAAAGTTGCCCGCACGTTGGCTTATCGAAGGGTACGTGCGCCACCAGACCGTTCCCGAAGAACGTGGAAACGCGCCCCTTCGTCCGGTCAACAAATTGGTCGGGAACCAGAAATTCTCCGGGCCGCAGCTCCTCGCGTAGCGACCCGACCGCGCTAACCGAAATAATCCGTTCCACGCCCAGCAACTTCATCGCGTATATGTTGGCGCGAAAGTTGATCTCCCCCGGCAAGAACCGGTGGCCGCGGCCATGCCGGGCCAGGAACGCCACGCGCTTTCCTTCCAGCGTTCCAAGCACGACTGCATCGGATGGTTCACCGAACGGAGTCTTGATGCGAATTTCCCGCGTGTCCGCCAATCCGCTCATCGAGTAAAGCCCGCTGCCACCGATAATTCCAATCGTGGCTTTTGGCGCCTTGCCTAAACTCCGCGCGCTCTTCGCCTTTTTGCTTTTCCCACTCGCCATCTTTTGTCTCCCAGGGTCTTACCGGTTTAGCGTGATCAGCTCGCAAGGCCGCTCTTCGCCAGAATTTCATTCACTGCCGCGAACGGGTCCATCTTGCGCAGCGCCACTGCCGTGGCCAATTCCGCGAGCCGTGCCTCCGCGTCAGCGCCTCCCAACACTCGTTCCAGCAGCCGCGATTCCAGCAACTCCAGCAGCCGCTTCTTCCAATGCTCAACATGCTTCCGCTGGCGCTCGCCGCTCGATTCGAAATGTTTGCGAAACTTTGCGATAGTTTCCGCCAGTATGTCGATGCCTTGATTCTCTGACGCCACCGTACGCACGATCGGCGGATGCCAGCCGTCGCGCGGCTTCACCAGTGACATCATGGCATGCAGCTGCTGCTCCAGCCTCTCCGCGCCTTCGCGGTCGGCCTTGTTCAACACAAAAATATCGCCAATTTCCATCAATCCGGCTTTCATGTTTTGAATGTCATCGCCCAGCCCCGGCACCATCACCACAAGGATGCAGTCGGCCAGCCGCACAATATCAATTTCATCCTGGCCGACGCCAACGGTCTCAATGAGAACTTCCTGCTTTCCCGCCGCATCCAAAAGTAAAGCCACTTCCGCAGTGGCCCGTGCCAGCCCTCCCAAAAATCCCCTCGTCGCCATCGAGCGGATGAACATCCCCGCATCGCCCGCATGCCCCTGCATGCGGATGCGATCGCCAAGAATCGCGCCGCCGGAATACGGGCTGGTGGGATCGACGGCGATCACGCCGACTTGTTCTTTCTGTTTGCGGTAGTATGCCGCAAGGCGGTCCACCAGCGTGCTCTTGCCCGTTCCTGGTGCGCCCGTCACACCCGTCAAATAAGCGCGGCCCGTGTGCGGAAACAGCAGCCGCAGCAGCGCTTCCGCTTCCGGTTGATGATTTTCGATTGCCGTAATCGCGCGGGAGATCGCGCGCACCTCGCCCGCGCGCACTTGTTCCACCCAGGTTTCAACGGACGCAGACATCGTTTTCCAGTGAATCGAAAGGGGCGGCTGAATGCATGCCCTATTATTTCTTTCCGAGCAGCTGCCGGGCAATCACCAACTTCTGGATTTCGCTGGTGCCCTCGCCGATGGTGCAAAGCTTTACGTCGCGATAATACTTCTCCGCCGGGTAGTCTTTGATGAAGCCGTAACCCCCATGAATCTGCACGCACTCGTTGGCCACGCGGACCGCTACTTCGCTCGCAAAAAGCTTCGCCATGCTGGCCTCGCGCGTAAATCGCACATCCCCGCGGTCGGCGAGCCACGCCGCTTGATACACCAGCAAGCGGGCAGCTTCCACCTCCGTGGCCATATCCGCAAGCTTGAACTGTATCGCTTGGAATTCGCTGATCGCCTGTCCGAACTGTTTGCGCTGCTTGGCGTAGCGCGTTGCAGCCTCCAGCGCCCCCTGCGCCATGCCCAGCGCCAGCGCGGCAATCGAAATGCGCCCGCCATCCAGAATCTTCAGGCTGCCGATAAACCCTTCGCCCGCCGGCCCCAGCAGGTTCTCGCCTGGCACCCGGCAATCCGAAAAAATCACCTCGGAGGTGTCACTCGCGCGCATCCCCAGCTTGTTTTCCTTTTTTCCCGGCTTGAAGCCCGCCATGCCCTTTTCCAGAATGAACGCGCTGATGCCGTGCGAGCCCTTCGCTCGATCCGTTACCGCCATGGCCACGCAAACATCCGCGTGGTGCCCGTTCGTCGTAAAGGTCTTCGCGCCGTTCAGTACCCAGAAATTCCCGTCCTGCATGGCCGTCGTGCGCGTACCCCCTGCATCAGACCCGGCTTCCGGCTCGGTCAAAGACCATGCGCCGATCTTCTTGCCCTGCGCCAGCGGCGTGAGGTACTTCTTCTTCTGCGCTTCATTCCCAAATTTGAAAATGTGATTCGAGCACAGTGAATTGTGAGCCGCTACGATCAGGCCGACGGAGCCGTCCACGCGCGCCAGCTCTTCGATGGCGATGGCATATTCCGTATAGCCCAGCCCGGCGCCGCCATATTGCTCTGGAAAAATAATCCCCAGCAGGCCCATCTCCGCCAGTTTAGGGATGATCTCAGCCGGAAAGTGCGACGCTTCGTCCCACTCCATGACGTGCGGCAAAATCTCGCCCTCCGCAAAAGCGCGCACGCTGCGCCTAAGCTGTTGCTGCTCTTCGGTGAAGGAAAATTCCACGGCGTCCTCGGCGATCTTTAGTTTTTCCTATATCCAGCGAAACTTTATTTTATACCATAGCCGGCCCTGGCTCCGAATTCCCCTCAGAGGACATCCTCCGCTCTGTTACACTCCCCTCCATGCGGCGTCGCCATTTCCTGACTCTGTCCGCAGCGAGCCTCGGTGGCGTTCTCGTCTTTTCCCTGGATCGCAAAAGCTCCCTGCTTTCCGCGCAAGGCAAACGCCTGCGCATCCCGCTCCGCTACTTCGATGAATCAGAGGCGCTTATCGTAGCCGCAGCCACCAGTCGAATTTTTCCCACCGATCAATCTGGTCCCGGGGCTCGAGAGGCTGGTGTTGTCATCTATATTGACCGCCAACTCGCGGGCCCCTACGGCCGCGACCGTTACCGCTACACGCAGGGCCCCTTTGAAGAAGGCCCTCCTGAGCTCGGCTATCAGGGGAAAGCTACTCCCCGCGAAATCTACCGCGAGGGTTTGAAAAATCTAAAGGGCTTCGACCATCTCACCCCGGAAGAACAGGACAAGTCTCTGCAGCAGATCGAATCTTCCCTCTTTTTCTCTCTTCTTTGCAAGCACACCATCGAGGGCATGTTTTCCGACCCTGTGCATGGCGGAAACGCTGACATGCTCGGCTGGCAGCTTATCGGTTTTCCCGGCCCCCGAATGAGCAATTACGACGACATTGATAAGCATTTCGGAGAGGCATTTCGGCCAAAACCTCTCGGCCTTGGACAAGTTCTCGAACAGAAAGTGATTCCGGGCGAGGACGAGAAATGAAGACTCTTCCGGCCGTGGACGCGGTAATCGTGGGTGGTGGATGGGCTGGCCTCCTTATGGCCAAGGAACTCGGCTCTCGTGCCTCGCTCTCCGTCGTCGTGCTCGAACGCGGCGGTCAGCGTAAGACGGAAAATTATTCCGGCGACATGGACGAACTTGACTATGCCATCCGCATGCACATGATGCAGGATCTTTCGCGGGAGACGGTGACTTTCCGGCACACGCCCGAGCAACGCGCCCTTCCGCTCCGGCAGCACGGCTCTTTCCTTGCAGGGTCTGGAGTCGGGGGCGCTGGCGAGCATTGGAATGGCGTCTCTCCCCGCATGTTTCCCGATTGTTTCGAACTACTCTCCCGCAGCACGCGGAAATATGGCGCAAATCGCTTGCCCCAGGGCCATGCCCTTCAGGACTGGGGCGTCACTTACGATGAATTGGAGCCGTACTACGCGCGCGCGGAGAAACTCCTCGGCATCTCCGGCAAGGCGGGAAATCTTCGCGGACAACAAATTGAAGGTGGAAATATCTTTGAAGGCTGGCGCAGCTCCGAATTCCCCATGCCCCCCACCAAGATCTCCTATTTTTCCGTGTTGGTTCAGGAAGCGGCGAAATCACTCGGCTATCATCCCTACCCTATCCCCGCCGCTACGCCCAGCCAGGCCTATGTAAATCCGGATGGTGTAGCGCGTCCTGCCTGCGTCTACTGTGGATACTGTGAACGGTTTGGCTGCATGATTGGCGCGAAAGCACAGCCCAGCAATCTTCTTCTTCCAGTCATTCAGAAACACAAAAGCGTTTCCATTCGCACGGGGGCTTGGGTCCGCCGCGTTGTCTCCGAAGCTGAGAATAAGAACGGGAAAGCCCGTGGCGTCATGTACGTCGATGCAAAGGGCCAGGAATTCTTTCAGCCGGCGGAGCTCGTTTTTCTCTCTTCCTGGACCTTCAACAATGCTCGCTTGCTGCTCCTTTCAGGCTATGGCGAACCATACAACCCGAAAACCGGCGAGGGCACCTTGGGGCGCAACCTCACTCACCAGATCGCCATTCCCGCCGCCACTCTTTTCATGGAAAAGCCGATGAACCTGTTCATGGGTGCAGGGGCGGCGGGGATTCGCGTGGGTGATTTCGACGGCGACGTATTCGATCACAGCAATTTGCCGTTTTTGCGCGGAGGCGCTCTCGAGGCGCTCATCACCGGCCACCGGCCTATTGCCAATTTTGGGGTTGTTCCGCAGTCGGTTAAAACCACTTGGGGATCGGAATGGAAGAAGGCTGCGCTCTATTATTTTGACCGTGCCGCTGTTATCGCTTTTTATGGAGAGCATCTGGCGTACCAGGGCAACTACGTCGATTTGGACCCCGTCTATAAGGATTCGCTCGGCGATCCCCTTATTCGCCTGACGCTAAACTGGCAGGAGAATGATCGTAAGATGGCCGAGTTCGCGACTGCGAAGGGCGTGGAAATCGGCCGCGCAATGGGGGCGAAGGATATTACGCCCTTTCCAGGCTTGCGAAATTATGACGCGACGCGCTACCAGTCGACTCACGTCCAGGGCGGGGCGATCATGGGAACATCTCCAGATCGCTCCGTCGTTAATTCCTACCTCCAGCACTGGCAGGCTGCAAATCTATTCGTTCTTGGAGCATCGGCTTTCCCTCAGAATTCTTCCGCAAATCCCACTCTCACCATCCTTGCTCTCGTCCTTCGCACCGCCGACGCCCTCGTCGACCGCTACCTGAAGCGCCCTGGCCTTCTCGCTTGAGCTCCAGCGCGCTCGCCTCGCTCCTCGGAAATCCCCGCAAACATGCGCTTCATGCCCCTATCCCCTTCGGCTGCCGCGTCACTCCTTCGAGAGCTTCCAGGGCCCTCTCAATTCCCGCGCGATCCACGTCGCAGTGCGTCACAAAACGCACCGAGTGCGGCGCCGTATCCAGCGCTAGAATCTTGCGCGCCTGCAACGCATCGCAGATTTCCACGGCCGTCTTCCCGCTCTTGCTGCAATCGAAAATCACGATATTGCTGCGCACGCGCTCGGTTGCGATGCTTAGCCCGGGAATTTTTGCGATGCCCTCCGCCAGTTTGCGCGCATTTTCGTGGTCGATTGGCAAGCGCGCCGGAGATTTCTCCAGCGCCAGCAATCCCGCTGCCGCAATCACGCCCGCCTGCCGCATCCCCCCGCCCAGCATTTTTCTGTAAATGCGCGCCTTCGCAATGAACGATTGCGATCCGGCAATCATCGATCCCACCGGCGCCCCCAGCCCCTTCGACAAGCAGAACATCACGGAATCCACTTTGCTGGTCATCTTCGCAACATTTTCTTTCAGCGCCGCCGCAGCGTTGAAGATGCGCGCACCATCCAGGTGCACCTTCAACCCCGCCGCATGCGCACGTCCGCAGATGTCGGCGACCTGCGCCGTTGCATAAAGCGTGCCGCCTGCCATGTTGTGCGTATTCTCGATGCACACCAGCGCGGTTTGCGAGTCGTAATAAATCTTCGGCCGGATCACCGCTTCGATTTGCTGCCAGGTCAGAATGCCGTCTTCTCCACGCGCCACCCGCGGCATGCATCCCGCAATCGCGGACATGGAAGCCAGCTCGTACAGGTTCACGTGGCTGCGCTCTTCGCAAATCACTTCATCGCCATGATGCGTCCACACCTTAATGGCAATGAGGTTCCCCATGCAGCCCGTGGGTACGAACAGCGCCGCCTCTTTGCCAAAGATCTCCGCCGCGCGCTTTTCCAGGCGGTTGACGGTTGGATCTTCACCGTAAACGTCGTCGCCAACTTCGGCTTCCGCCATCGCGCGCCGCATCTCGGCCGAAGGCCGCGTCACGGTATCGCTTCGCAGATCAACCACGCCTTCCATCGGCGTCACCTGATCAGGGTCCGTCAGCATCCCGCTTTTAGCTATTATGTAACCCACGTCGATTCATCCTTTCCTTCTTCATTTCCGTCTCTGCGTCCTCTGCGTCTCTGCGTTATCTTTTCCCTCTTTCCTTCTTTAGTTCCTTACCTCATCAATTCCACAAACACTTCATTTGAAACACTCAATCGAGACGCCGCCAGCCGGACCATTTTCCCGTTTCGTTCGATCAGCCCGGACGAGGCCAGGGGATCGAACCTCGATGCCAGCGTTACACCATACTGTTGTTCGATCCGCGTCACGTCAATGCCATCCAACTGCCGCAAACCAAGAAACAGTTCCTCTTCCAGCGCCGACGCGGGCGTCAGCACTTCAAGCTGCTCCATGGGCAATCGCCCCGCCTGCATTGCATCGACATACGCGGCTGCATCATGCGCGTTGGCCCAGCGCTCCGTTCCGGAAAACGAATGCGCGCCCGCGCCAAATCCCAGATACGCTTCGCGCCTCCAGTACTTCAGATTGTGCCGCGACTCAAAGCCGGGTTTCGCCCAATTGGAAATCTCGTAGTGGTGATATCCCGCGCCGGCCAGCATCTTCTGCGCGGTCTCGTAGAACTCCGCCATCTCATCATCGGCCGGCAATGCCTCCGCGCTATAGCGTTTCCCTCCTTGCAGCACTTCCCTGCCCAGCCGGCTGCCCTCGTCAATCTCCATCAGGTAGATGGACACGTGCTCCGGTGACAGCGCGGCCAGCTCATCCAGCGACTGTCCCCAGCTTTCCCTCGTTTGGTGCGGCAAACCAGCGATCAGGTCGAAACTGATCTTGCCGATGCCCGCTTGGCGCAGAATCGGCACCGCGCGATAAATGTCCGCGCGGCGATGCATCCGCCCCGCCGCCTTCAATTCCATGTCGGAGAACGACTGCAGCCCAAAACTTACGCGATCAATGCCCGCGCTCACCCAGGCGGCGGCTTTTTCCGCTTCAATCGTTTCGGGATCCGCTTCCAGCGTCACTTCCTCGAACTGGCATCGGAACGTCCCACGAATCGCGTCCAGGACGTTTCGCAAATGTGTGGGATCCAGCAGGCTGGGCGTCCCTCCGCCCAAATAAACCGTATCCACAGCAAAGTCTTCTCTCGGTGTCTCCCCCTCCCTTTGTAGGGGCGCACCACCGCTGCGCCCTCCGCCGCACTCCAACCGCCCAGGCCAACTCACCCCAGCCGCCCTCAATAACTGCCCATGCTCGCGAATCTCCCGGCAAACCGCCTCAACATACGGCGCAAACCTCGAGCTCGCGACAACTCCAGTGTGAAAATTACAATAGGTGCACTTCGCCTGGCAGAACGGCACCTGCACGTATATCCCGAGTTTCTCCATCGCACAAAAACTCTAGCACACCACTGCCTCAAACCTCGACACCAGCGCAACTCAACCTCCGCCTACCCTCACGGTGCGATCATCCTAGGCTGTGGTATATACTCTCCTCCGTCGAGCATTCTCGGGAGGAAATCTAATGTCCAATTGGTCGAGGATTGTTTCTTCCCTATTTTTTGTCGCAGCGCTACAAGTGTTCACGACGCAAACTTGCGCGCAGCAGCGCGGCCCCTCGACTCCTCTAGAACGTGCCCGCGCGATCCAAACGGCCAAATCACTGCAAGCAGACCCGCTTGCAGCCAATCTCCAAGAAGATCGTGAGTGGCTAATAAAGTGGCTCATTGAGATCCCGGACATCTCCGTAAAAATGTGCACAACATTTCTAGGCGATCTTGGGGATTCGAAGAATGGCTACCCTGGTGCAATAATCGCCACCATGTTGGCTTCGGAAGCTGCTTTTGTGATTGAGCATCCGGAGAGAGCGAAAGATGTTGAAAGCGTCTACTTAGCGGGTGTCGACGGCGCACTCCAGGGCTACGAGGCCATCCATAAGAAAGACATATCCTACCGTTTACCGCACTTGGACGATCTCATCCAGAAGCGCGATCAAGCCAAGTTAACTGATTACGTTCATGCGACAGCAAAGAAGTGCAAGTAACTGGCTGATTGCCTGCTGGTAGGGTCCCTCATCACCACTAACCCGGCTCCGGCGGCCTAACTCCTGTTAGTCGGGCAGAAGAGTGGTGTCCTCGCGGGAAAGCAATTCCAGCAGCTTCCCAAATGTGTCCTCAGCGTTTCTCATAAATGAGTTCGCCGCCAACCCAGGTCTGCAGCACTTGAACGTCTTTAAGTTGTTCGGACGGAACGGCGAGCACATCGCGATCAATGACAATGATATCCGCCAATTTACCGGCCTCCAGTGACCCCTTTTTTTTCTCCTCAAAACCGCTGTAAGCCGGATTGCGTGTGAACAGTTCCAGCGCCTGCAGGACTAAGAGTCGTTCCTCCGGCGCAAGCACCTGGCCGGTGTTTAATTCTTTCCGCTCGACCGCTGCCCACAGGCCCCACCAGGGACTGATCGGTGTGACCGGCACATCGGTTCCAGCCGCGGCCAGGACGCCGTAGTCGAAGTAAGACTTGCCGGGGTACGCCCAGCGCTCGCGCTCTGGCCCGTATTTCTTGAACCAGCTCCCTATCCAGTAGACGAAAGCCGGATCGCCGTCCACAAGCACGTGCTCATCGTGCAGCCGCTTCATAATCGCCGGCGTGGAAAGCCCGCAGTGGATGATGCGGAATCGCGGGTCTGCGAGCCCCAGCTCCTTTGTCACCGTCGCGTACGACGTGATCACCTCATCAATCGCGCGGTCGCCGACGGCGTGCGTCGAGAGCTGCCATCCAGCCTTGGCGAGAATGCGATGCGCGTTCAGCATCTCTTCCGGCGACCAGATTTGCAGCCCAAGATTTTCTTTGCCGTTTTCCAGCAGGCCAGGCGGATAAATCGCGATCGTCCGCGCGCCCATGCCGCCATCCGCGAACATCTTGACCGCGCCGAACTTCAAGTGCTCGTCGCCGAAGCCGGTGTGCACCCCGGAAAGCGCCAGCTGCTCCGCATCCGCCAAGCTGGCGACGCCCGGCGCCATCTGCACTCGGATCTTCAGCACTCCGCGTTGATAGCCATCCTGATAGGCACGAATGTCCTCAGCCGAGAGACTCCCTCCGCCCCAAACGTCGTGAATGGAAGTCAGCCCAACCGCGGCAGCTCGCTCGCTAACGACTCGTACCGCGCTGACGGCAACACCCGGCGGATCGCCAGGGAGCTTCGAAGCGACCAGCCGCATCGCGTTGTCCTTCACGATGCCTGTCGGTTCGCCACTGGCGTCATGCTCGATCACTCCGCCCGGCGGATTCGGTGTGTTGCGGTCAATGCCCGCCGCGCGCAGCGCCGCGCGGTTGGCTGCTCCCAGGTGCCCGCTTACGTGAACCAGGTACACCGGAACATTCGGAGCCACCTCGTCCAGATCATCTTTATTCAGATAACGGTGCTCCGCCAGTTTGAAGTCATCCCAGCCCGCGCCGCGAACCCACTGCCCAGGTGCGATGGTACGCGCGTGTTCCGCCACTGCCGCCTTGATCTCGGCAATGCTGTGCACCGCGGGGTAGCCAGCATCAATTTCGCCGCGCACGATGCCCTTGGCCCATTCCAGTGCGTGCGTATGCACATCGATGAAACCCGGCAGCACCGTGCGTCCCTTCAGGTCAACTCTCTTCGTCGCCGCCCCCGCGCAAACCGCGATCGCTTGCTCCGTCCCCACGGCCTCGATCCGGCCGTCGCGCACCGCCACCGCGGACACCACACGGCGCCCACCGTCCATCGTGACGATGTGACCATTGCTGAGAATCACATCGGCGGGCGCACATTCATCTGCAATAGCGGGAACGCCAAAGCCGAGACTAAGCACGCCTAACAAAAGCGCGAAACGTTTCATGGGGATCTCCTGAATCTGGTGAGGGCCGGAATCATACCACGCCGTTCCAGAATTCTTCTGTCGGGATTATGTTGGTCATTCTAGGCTTTAGCTATTCCCGGGCGGTGGGTCTGATTCCGTTTACTGCGTTAATTAGGAGTTGGGTTTGTCTCCGTGATTCCTGCCATACTGTTTGCGTTGGCATTTCCCGCAGAGGAAGGCGCATGTTCTATTCCTCAAAACCTAGTCGAGACTCGGTCAATGCATTCGTCTGCGCTCAGCATAATCATAAATTCTCGTATGCTGAAGTTGGGCGTTCGCGACAAGGAGCACCAAACGGATATACCGTCGATCACAATCGAATCAAGTTAGGTATGGGTGCCGATACCTTTGAGCGAGCAAAGTGTGCCGTTAGGCACTGGAAAATGTTCGATATGCCTTGGATTGAGTTATGTTGGCCAGATACGCCCATCGAGTCCGGTGCTAGCGTTGCGGTCGCTGTATCCCATCTCGGCTTCTGGTCCCTGAATGCCTGCCGAATCGTTTACGTTGTTGAAGAACAGGGGCCATCACAGAGATACGGCTTCGCTTACGGCACTCTACCTGACCACGGCGAATTTGGGGAGGAACGCTTCATGGTTGAATTCAATCCCATTGATCAATCGGTTTGGTACGACCTTTATGCATTCTCGCGGCCAAGCAGACTGGCTCGCTTAGCCTATCCCCTTACCCGGATGTTGCAGAAACGCTTTGTCAGAGACTCAAATGCCGCCATGAAGAAGGCAGTTCAATGCTGTTGAAGTAGTTCCTGATTTAGGCGCTTGGCACAGACGAGAAATCCGGAGACGAATCGGGTGCCCCATCGATAAGAGAGAAGGCGTTGTCAAGATACACTTGTGCTCGGCAATGCTGTGAAGCACCGCGTGGTAGCCAGAGTGGTTGAGGACCGAAGCCCTGGCGGGTGGACCACCCTTCCCGGTGATAAGACGCTCCTGGGTGGCGCACCCTTTGGAATTTAGTTTTTCAAAGGGTGCGGGTTTTGACTTTGCGCTCTTCATACACTTTTCCACGTCTCGTTCGAATGATACCACTATAATAAATAACTTGACTTGCTATCTTTTCCATGCTATCATTGTTTATGCTCTCCGAAGCCGCTCTACTCAAGACTCAGGAGAGTCCTGCTCACCCTGTTTACCCTGGGTGTCGAACGGCCCTCGCAAGCCTCGCCGCAAGGGGGTCATTCTGGCTCAACACAACACCCTTTAACTCTTTTCCTTTCAATTCGCTGCGCACACTTGGCGTCACAACGAGGGGGTATACCCCTTTGCCCACATCCAGTTTTCCGTACACACTTCCAAGTTCCGTATACTCCAACCCATTTTGTTTGTTTCTGTTACAGACCCCCGGGGGTGGGGGTACCCGCAATCCCAATCTCTTCCCTATTTGGAACAAAGCTCAATGCGTGTATTCTAGCGTGCTGAGGATCGACCGCCGTTCAGCGCAGGGTAAGAATGTAATGCTGCCCCAGCTTATTGCTGCCGCAACACTTCTGCAATTCGTCGAGGCCCTGCATCCCCCAGCGCGCAAGAAATGGCAGCAGGCAAAGCTCGCGCGACTGCAGTACCTTGTGCGGGTACAACTGCGCGTTCAGAAATTCTTCCTGTGCGCGGATCTGGCCGCTTTTCTGGTCCAGCGCCTTCCCCGTCTTGCGCCGCAACTTTTCGAGCTGGTAGCTCATTTTCTTGCGCGCGGTTTCCACGGCGCCCCTCAGCGTCGGGTCCAGCTTCGCGATTTTCTTGTCCAATACTCCCAGGGTCCGTTCCAGTTGCTGCACGTTTCGGTCAAATTCGCGCCCCAGCGTTTTGGGGACACTTGTGCATTCCATTCGTTCACGGACCTTCTGCGAACCTCCCCAGATGGCTTCCACGGTGAGCGCATAACGCTTCAGCAACCGCTCGGCTTTCAAATCCATCAGCGTAAAATCCGCGCGCGGCAAAATCACCGGAATGCGCCCAAGCAGGCGGCGTTCCATCATGTGGCGGTAAACCACTTCGGACTGCGCGAAATAGGCGATCTCGCTCGACCCCGCCAGATACGCCGCCGTTGGCAGAAGATAATCTTGCACAACAGAACGCAGCAAAGCGTTCGGGCTGAACTGCTCGGGATTCGCCGCGGAAATCCGCGCCAGCTCGGCGCGAGGCCAGGAAGTTCCGCCGCTATGGAACTCCGTTCCGTTCGCGCTCACCACCTGGCGCACGCCGTCGTGCATGCGAAAAAGCAAAGTGCTGCGAGAGGTGACCTTGACCTGTGCCGCGAATCCGGCCTTGTCCAATTCCGTTCCGCGTTCGAGCAGCCTTTCGTTCAGCACTTCGCGGTCTTCCAGCGCCTGGCGGTAAACTGGAGCGGCAATCCGGTGCAGCCCTTCATCCAAGGGATCGAGCAGAATCAATCCGCGATTCGCAAACAACCTGGCGAAAAGTTTTCCAAAAGCGCTACCGTAGGTCTCTTCGGCGCGATAACTCTCGCGGAGCATGTCCGCCAGCACTGCGCTTTCCGGCCCTTGCAGCAATGCCGTCGCCTCGCGCACCAATCCATCGATCTGCGGCCCCAAGGGGATGCTCCCCACGGGCCGGCCAGCCTCGCGACCAGCGGGCAACTCGAACCGGTGCAATTTTCCATCCTGAAACCATGTGGTATGCCGGACCTCGTCCACGTCATGGTCTTCGGTCGCCAGCCAGAACACCGGCACGGCATTCACCCCCGCCCGCGTCAGTTCCGCGGCAACCTGCACCGCCGTGAGCGCCTTATACACCGCATACGCCGGACCGCCGAACAGTCCCACCTGCTGGCCGGTGACGATTGCCGCTGCGCCCTTTTCCAGCCGCTCGAGATTGTTCAACGCGGCGGTGCTCGCGCCCCATTTCGCATTCTGCTCGCGCAGGATCGCAACTACATTCTTCCGGCGCTCCGCCGGAAACGCCATCTTCTTCGCAACGCGCGTCACCGCCTGCAACGTCGGGGGATGCGCATAGAAACCCTTCACGCGGGGAAACTCATGCAAATAATGGAGAAACAGCTTTGGCTGATGTGGCAGGCGGCGGAAAGGGATCGTCTGACAGCCCATTGGGACTTAGATGATACCCATGAGTTTTGGTGACAGCAAATCGTGTTTAATTTTTGGGTTTACGCCGCGAACTCAGACGTGCGCGGCGGCCGGCTCGAGTTGCGCGAGCAATTCCGTGATCCGTTTCTTCTTGCTCTCGGAGAGCGGCTGGAGAGGCAGGCGGGGCAGACCACCGCGATAGCCTCGCTGGTCCATCACAAATTTCACGCCCGGAATGCCGCTTTCGGACACGATGAGTTTCGATGCTCGCGCCAGGACGCTTTGCAATTCGCGCGCAGCCGCGTACTGCTCGCGCCGGCAGAAGTCGTAAAGTGCCACGCACTTTTCCGGAAGTGCGCATGCCAGTGCCAGAATCGCCCCGCGCGCTCCGAGTGCAACCGAGGGAAACACCACCGACGCGCCGCCCGTGAGCACTTGGAATCCAGCCGGCGCAGCGGCCACTACCTCGGATACTCGATGCACGTTTCCCGAGCTGTCCTTAATCCCAATGATGTTGGGGTGTTCCGCCAACGCCACAATTTCCGGAGTTTCCAAAGTAACGCCGGTAAACTGCGGCACCGAGTACAGGAGCACGGGGATCGGCGAAGCATCCGCAACGCTGCGGAAATGCGCGATCAAAACCTCGGGCTTGTACGCTGGTTTGTAATAGTAAGGAGTTTTCACCAACGCAAGATGATAACCCAGCTCCGCGGCGCGCTTGGTCCGCCGAATCGTCTCTGCGGTGGATTCCGCTCCGGTCCCCGCAATCAAGCGTTTTCCTGGACCAGCCGCTTCCTTCGCGGTCACCAGCAAGCCGTCCATCTCCGCCGCAGTCAACAGCACCGCTTCTCCGGTCGAGCCGAGCACGACATATCCGGCCAGGTCCGTGCCGTTGTAGCGTTGAATGTTGTGCTTAAAATCCGCCAGCGAAACGTTTCCGTCCGGCGCGTACGGCGTTGTCAGCGCCGCATAGATTCCATGAAGTTCCATACCTTATGCTCCTGCGGCCGGATTTCCCGACGCCGCGACTCGGCTGCGATGCAGGTCCTGCAGCGCCGCGACCTCAATGCCCTGGTCGAGCATGGAGCGAATTCCCTTGACCGCCGCATGCGCTGCCGCCAGCGTGGTGATGCACGGAATGTTGTAGCGTATGGCCGCGCGGCGGATCGATTTTTCATCGTAAAACGACTCGCGGCCCAGCGGCGTATTGATCACCAAATCGATGGTACCGGTCTTTACTGCATCCACGATGTTCGGCCGGCCTTCGTTGACCTTGAACACTTCCTCGCACGCGACCTCCGCCGCGTGCAGCGCCGCGGCCGTTCCCCGCGTGGCAAGCAAGCGGAATCCCAGGGCCGCCAGTTCCGCGCCAAGCGCGCCGATGTGCCGCTTATCGCGGTCGTTCACGCTGATGAACACCGTTCCTTTTCGCGGTAATCGCTGGCCCGCCGCAAGCTGCGCCTTTGCAAACGCCTGTCCGTACGAACTCGATATGCCCATCACTTCGCCGGTGGAGCGCATCTCCGGTCCCAGAATGGTGTCTACCCCGCGGAATTTATTGAACGGAAAAACCGGCGACTTCACCGAGTAGAATTCATGCACCGCGATTTCCGCCACGCCGTTGTGGTGCAACAGCGGAAGATTCATGTCCGCCAGCTTCCTCCCCACCATCAGCAGCGCCGCCACCTTGGCCAGTTGCACGCCTGTCGCCTTGCTCACGTAAGGCACGGTGCGCGATGCCCGCGGATTTACTTCCAGCACATACACCGTATCCCTCTGGATCGCATACTGCACGTTCATCAAACCAACCACTTTCAGCGCCAGCGCCAGCCGCTTGGTGTACTCCCGAATGGTATCGAGAACCGCCGGCGACAAACTCACCGGCGGCAGTACGCACGAAGAGTCTCCCGAATGCACGCCGGCTTCTTCGATGTGCTCCATGATGCCGCCGATCACCACATCGGTTCCATCGGCCAGCGCATCCACGTCCACTTCCGTGGCTTCTTCTAAGAACTGATCGATTAACACCGGCCGCGCAGGGCCCATGAGCGCCGCCTGCGCCACATACTCCTGAACGGTGTTTACGTCGTAGGCAATCACCATTGCGCGCCCGCCCAGCACGTAGCTTGGACGCACCAGCACCGGCATGCCAATCTCGCCCGCTACACGCGCCGCTTCTTCGGGAATCAATGCCGAGCCATTGCGGGGCTGTAAAATTTTTAACTCTTCGAGCAGGCGCCCAAATCTCCGCCGGTCCTCGGCGAGATCGATGGACTCCGGCGCGGTTCCCACAATGGGCACGCCATTGCGCTTCAGCTCCAAGGCCAGGTTCAGCGGAGTCTGCCCGCCAAATTGCACGATTACGCCTTGCGGCTTCTCGCGTTCCACAATCGCCAGCACATCCTCGAGCGTCAGCGGCTCGAAATAGAGCCGGTCCGAAGTGTCGTAATCCGTGGAAACCGTTTCCGGATTGCAGTTCACCATGATGGTCTCGAAGCCATCCGCGCGCAGCGCAAACGAAGCGTGACAGCAGCAGTAATCAAACTCGATTCCCTGCCCGATGCGATTCGGCCCGCTGCCCAAAATCATGATCTTCGGCCGAGCTTGCGCGTCGGATTCGTCCTCTTCCTCGTAGGTCGAGTACATGTACGGCGTAAAGGACTCAAATTCCGCAGAGCAGGTATCCACACGCTTAAACACGGGGGCAACGCCATAGCGCGCACGCTGCAGGCGCACCGCCGCCGGCGTGGTCTTCCAGATTTGCGCCAGCGTCTCGTCGCTCGTTCCGTGGCGCTTTACCTCGCGCAACAGGTCCTTCGAGGCCGTCTCCACGGTCACGGTCGCGGCGCGCCGGTTCATGGCGATGATCTCTTCGATCTGGTGAATGAACCACGGGTCGATTTTTGTCAGATCGCATATTTCCTGAGCGGGTAGCCCGCGTTCCACCGCGGTAAGCAACCAGTGAATGCGGTCCGGCCGTGGCGTCGCCAGTTTTTCACGCAAAAGCGAATCCGGGGCATCGGCAGGCGCGCGCCACGGGGAACTCGGCTCCAGCGAACGAATCCCCTTCTGCAGCGCTTCCTTAAACGTGCGGCCGATGGCCATCACTTCGCCCACCGACTTCATCTGCGTGCCCAGGGTGCTGTCCGCCCCGGGAAACTTCTCAAACTGCCACTTCGGTATCTTCACCACCACGTAGTCAATCGTCGGTTCAAAACACGCCGGTGTTTTCTGCGTGATGTCGTTGGGAATTTCGTCCAGTGACATGCCCACGGCCAGACGCGCGGCAATTTTTGCAATCGGAAAGCCCGTGGCTTTGCTGGCCAGCGCCGAGCTGCGCGACACGCGCGGATTCATTTCAATCACGGTCATGCGGCCATTTTCCGGGTTGATGGCGAACTGCACGTTCGATCCGCCCGTTTCCACGCCCACTTCGCGGATGATCGCCGCCGCCGCATCGCGCATCCGCTGATATTCCTTGTCGGTCAGCGTTTGCGCGGGCGCCACGGTAATCGAATCGCCCGTGTGCACGCCCATGGGATCAAAATTCTCGATGGAGCAGATCACCACGAAGTTGTCGCGGTAATCGCGCATCACCTCCAGCTCGTATTCCTTCCAGCCGAGAACGGATTCTTCCACCAGCGCTTCGTGCACCGGGCTGATATCCAGTGCGTGCGCTATGGCATCGCCAAATTCCTCTTTATTGTAAGCAATGCTCCCGCCCGAGCCCCCCATGGTAAACGACGGCCGGATCACCAGAGGGAAACCAAGCTGCTCGCACAAGCGCATGGCGTCCTGGGCGTTATTCACCAGCGCGGATGCCGGTACCTCCAGCCCAATCTTTCGGCAGGCATCCTTGAACCACAACCGGTCTTCCGCCACTTTGATCGCCCGCAGCGATGCCCCAATCATTTCCACTTTGTATTTTTCCAAAACGCCGCCTTCGGCCAATTCCACGGCAAGATTCAGGGCGGTTTGCCCGCCGACCGTCGGCAAAAGCGCGTTTGGTTTTTCCAGCCTGATAATCTCTTCCAGATATTCCTTGGTCAGCGGCTCGATATACGTCCGGTGCGCCAGCTCCGGGTCGGTCATGATCGTCGCTGGGTTCGAATTCACCAGTACGACCTTGTACCCTTCCGCGCGCAGGGCCTTGCATGCCTGCGCCCCGGAATAATCAAACTCGCAAGCCTGCCCGATAATGATCGGCCCCGAGCCGATAATCAGAATCTTTTTTATGTCCGTCCGTTTCGGCATATTCTCCCAGTGTCTCCGGTTGCCGCCTGTTGTGACCCCTGCTTCGCGGAGCTTCCCAATCGTCTCTGTCTCGCGCTAGCTCCCTCGGGAGACCCGCTTCGCACGACCCCCGAACATGTCATCCCGAGCGAAGCGAGGGATCTGCTTTTTTCGAGTAACGAGGAAACCGATCCGCCGCCAAATCCTCCCAAGTCGGATTGCTTTTCGTAACCAGCGCCACCCGCTTCGCACGCCCCCAGGACTTAATTTCCTTCTCTCGTTCAATCGCGGCCCGCACATCACCGAAAGACTCGAAGTAAACAAGTCGGTGAACTCGGTACCGAGACGTGAATCCCGGTACCAATCCCTCCCTGAGTTGCCTTATGCGGTGACTCAAGTCGTTTGTCACTCCCGTGTACAAGATTCTTGATCGGCTCGCCAGAATGTATACGCAGTAGATCTTCTCACGTTAAAACCTTAAAAGCAGATCCCTCGCTTCGCTCGGGATGACAGTTTGGGGGCGATTACGGCCCCAGGGCCAATACTTACAATCTTCTTGATATTTTTTCTCTTCGGCATATTCTCTCAGCGCCCGCTATCCCCGGGAACTTCCCGGCTTCGCAAACTCTTTCATCAAATCCGTGAACTCCGTGAACAAATAATGGGAATCGTGCGGCCCCGGCGAAGCCTCCGGGTGGTACTGCACGCTAAAGATGGGCTTGGACTTGTGCCGCATACCTTCATTCGTGTGATCGTTCAAGTTCACGTGGGTCATTTCCACTTCGCGAGAAGGCAAGGAATCGGGATCCACGGCGAACCCATGATTCTGCGCGGTAATCTCCACCTGGCCGGTCAGCAGATTCTTCACCGGATGGTTCGAACCGTGATGCCCGAATTTTAGTTTGAAGGTTTTCCCGCCCAAGGCAAGCCCGCAAAGCTGGTGCCCCAGGCAGATCCCGAACACCGGCACGCGCCCGATCAGCTTTCGAATATTCTCCACTGCGTAGCCAATCGGTTCCGGATCGCCCGGGCCGTTGGAAAGAAACACGCCGTCCGGCTTCATCGCCAGCACATCCTCGGCGGTGGTCTGCGCCGGCACAACCGTCACTTCGCAGTGATGATCCACCAGCATGCGCAGGATGTTTTGTTTAATTCCGAAATCGTAGGCGGCGACGCGCAAGCGCCGCGCTTCCCCGCTGGTCCCCGCGTCGCCCATCTGTTCGGTCCAGGGCGAGGTGGCCAGCTCGATTGAGCCTTTCTCCCAGCCGTACGATTTCTTACAAGTCACGTGGCTGGCCAGCTCTTGCCCGGCCATGCCTGGCAGTTGCTTTGCTTCATAAATCAGTTGATCGGTTGGGGTCCCGTCCGTGGCCACCATCCCGCGCAATGCGCCGACGTTTCGTATATGCCGCACCAAGGCTCGCGTGTCGATATCCCAAATGGCAGGAATTTTGTGGCGGTTCAGATAAAGCTGCGCCGTCTCCGCGGACCGCCAGTTGGAAGACACTTGGGAAAATTCCCGCACCACCAGTGCGTCGATGTACGGCCGCGCGGCTTCTTCATCATCGAGGTTCGCGCCCACATTTCCAATGTGCGGATAAGTCAGACAGACAATCTGGCCGGTATAACTGGGATCGGTAAATACTTCCTGATAACCGGTGAGGCTGGTGTTGAAAACAACTTCACCGCCGCGGCGCGTGATTGCGCCGGCCGCGCGGCCGTTAAATACGCGCCCGTCTTCCAGCGCGAGGGTTGCGGGTCGATGCAGAACTTCCGTCAGTGTGCCCTCCGTCCGTGCTCATTTCTCTTTCGCCTCGGCCGCCGAGAGAGATCCAAAGTGATCCACCGGCCAGTACGCAAATACCGCGCGTCCGTAAATATACCTGCTCGCCACCGGCCCGAACACCCGTGAATCGTTCGAGCTGATCCGGTGGTCTCCCATCACAAAGTAATCTTCCTGGGGCACGCGCACCGGGCCGTAGTCGCTCAAATCCTCATACTGCGGCGGTACGTACGGCTCAGCGATCGCCGCGCCATCCACGTAAACAATCCCGCGCCGGATTTCCACCATCTCCCCCGGCAAGCCTACGACGCGCTTGATAAACGATTTCGAGCGGTCCAGCGGGTACCAAAAAACCACCACATCGCCGCGATGGATGGCCTCAAAGCGATACACAAATTTATTAATGAAAATGCGTTCCTGGTCGGAGAGCAGCGGGGCCATGCTGGTGCCTTCCACTTTCACCGGCTGGTACAAGAACACGATGATGACCAGCGCCAGGCCTATGGCAATCAGCAGGTCGCGCGCCCACACCCTTATTTCGTTGTGCAGCAAATACCTCGGGGACGATGCCGGCGCTGGGGGCGCGCTGGGAGTAGCTTGTAGTGGTCTCTCGTCCGTATTCTGCATTTTTGGCTGCCTCGTATTTATAACATGCCCATCGCAGTCCGCGCCAGATTCCATTTCAGCAAGCTGAAAGTTTGCCCGGC
Organism: Candidatus Acidiferrum sp.; assembly: GCA_041476465.1. Lineage (GTDB taxonomy): Bacteria > Acidobacteriota > Terriglobia > Acidiferrales > UBA7541 > Acidiferrum. Next base: position 66,764 of record JBGOTL010000004.1, read on the forward strand.
CTTCCTGCGGATGGTTCTTCAGTAGGCGGCTGAAAAACTCCACAAGGTGACATTCCGAGGAGCCGCATGCGACGAGGAATTTGCTGTTTTCCAGAGAATTTGGGAAAAGCAGATTCCTCGTCCCGCAAGCCCATCCGGGACGCAGAGAGCGCGCTACGCTCGGAATGACAATCCAAGACACTTTTTCAGCAAACTGTTAGGATTCGCCAAGTCATGCCTGCTGTTGCCTGGCCCTTGAGCAAGGGATCAGCGGGTATTGTTGCTGTACCGTTGATTGATACCCGGGAGGCCTCGCCGAATGCGCGCGACGAACTTTGAATTCGAATATCGCTTCTTCATCATTGGATTCATCATCTTTGCCGGCTTTTTCTCATACAACTTCGATCGAATGCCCTTTTCCGTGGCGCTGCTTCATCTCGTCGCCCCTTCCATTAGCACAGGAGGTGCCCTGGGGTTTTTATGGCTGCGCTTCATCATTGGCGCCGGCGCGGGACTCGTGTTTCTTGCCGCGCTGTTTCGCACCTGGGCCACCGCCTATCTCCGCACGGAAGTGGTGCATGACGCCCCGCTTCACGCTGAAGCGCTCGTTGCCGATGGTCCTTATCGCCACGTCTGCAATCCGCTTTATTTTGCAAATGTACCGATGGCCGTGGGTTTCGGTTTGATGGCCAGCCGCCCCGGCTTTTTTCTCCTGGTCTTGGGGATGTGGTTGTTCCTGCTGCGCTTGATTGGACGCGAGGAAGAAGAATTGCTAAAGACCCAGGGTGACTCCTACCGCGCTTACCTCAGCGCTGTCCCCCGCTTTTGGCCCTCGCTGGCGCCCAAGCTGCCCCCGGCTGGCAGACGCCCCCGTTGGGGCCAGGCTATCGCTGGGGAAATGTTCATCTGGATATTCGGAATCGCGGAATTGACCTTCGCCATCACACTAAATTTAAAAATTTCGGGGATCGTCTGCGCGTCTGGCTTCGTGGTGTACTTCATCGCAGTCGCTCTGGTGAAAAAGCGCGCCGCTCAGTCCGCACCGAGCGCGTAGTTCAAGGAAGCCAGCGCAGCGGCTACAGCGGTCTCCGTCCGCAGGATCAGTTTGCCCAGCGACGCTTCTTGAAACTTCGCCGCTCGCGCCGCGTCAACTTCTGCGTCCGTCCAGCCGCCTTCCGGCCCAATCGCCAGCACCGCTCTCGTTGCTTTTCTACCCTCAAGGACCAGGCGCATCGCCGGGGAATCCGCGCTCTCGGAAAGCATCACCCGTATTCCATCCGCATGCGCAGCAAACGCCAGCTCCGGCTTGGCTACCGCTTCCAGCAACGGCAACCGCAACCGCCGTGATTGCTGCGATGCCTCCAGCAAAATTTTCTCCCAGCGCTCGGCCCGTTTTTCCGCTGCCGCGAGTAATCCCTTCTCGCTCCGCGACGCGGCCAGCGGCACAATTCTGTTCACCCCCAGCTCCGTGGCCTTTTCCAGCGCCCACTCAAAGGCGTCAAATTTCACCACCGCCAGCAGCAGCGTCACTTCCAGCTTCGGCTGGTACGCGGACAATTCTTCCAGCAGCGCAAACTCCACGCGGTCCCGTGCCACGCTCGTAATCTGCCCCAGCCATACCCTTTCTCCGTCGCTCAGCTCATAGACCTGCCCCACCTGCGCGCGCAAGACGCGCCCCAGATGATGCGCGGCATCCCCTTCCATCACCGCGCGTTGCCCATCGAATTGTTCGATGAAAAATCGTCTGCGCACGCGACGATTGTACCTCAGGGTCTTGTTTGCAACGACAGTACAACGGCCCGGCTCGCGAGTAAGCCCTCGTATTGCGCGCAAACAATCAAATGTTTATCGGGAGGAAACGCCACGGATTGAAAGCTGTGGCCAGGCCGGACTTTAGCCAAAAATATCCTTCACCTTATCGAAGAGCGTCGAATTCCGGTCCGCCGGCTTGTTCTCCATCTTCAGCGTCGCGCCGAGCTGCTCCAGCAGCTTTTTCTGCTCCCGCGTCAGCTTCGTCGGAATTAGCACCCTCACGTGGTAATACAAATCACCATTTCCGCCGCCGCGCGGATCCGCCAAGCCCTTGCCCTTGACGCGATACACCGCCCCGCTCTGCGTCCCCTCGGGAATTTTCAGCTTCTCTTCCCCGGCCAGCCCTGGCACCTGCAACTCCGTACCCAGAGCCGCTTGCGTCACGCTCAACGGAATCGTGCAGTAGAGATCCGCGCCGCGACGTTCAAAGAATGGGTGCTCCTTTACCTCCAGCACAACATACAGATCGCCGTTCGGTCCGCCATTTGGTCCCGGCTCGCCTTCGCTCTGCACGCGCATGCGTGTCCCGGTATCCACGCCCGGCGGAATGCGCAGCTCGATGACCTTTTCACGCTCGATGCGCCCCTGCCCGCGGCACTCCGCGCAGCGCTCGCGAATGATTTGTCCCGCGCCCTGGCACGCCGGGCACGTCCGGTTAATCGTGAAAAACCCCTGCTGATAGACCAGCTGTCCGCGCCCGGTGCACGTCTGGCAAGTAACCACTCCCGTCCCCGCCTTCGCGCCGGTTCCGTTGCACGCTTCGCAATATTCTTGCCGTGGAAGCTTGACCTTGGTCGTTACCCCCGCCGCGGCTTCTTCAAACGTCAACGTCATGTCATAGCGGAGATCCACTCCCCGCTGCGTCCGGCCGCGCCCGCGCCTTCCGCCGGCAAAAAAATCGTCAAAGCCGAAGAAATCCCCAAAAATATCATGGAAATCCTGAAAGATTGTCCCGTTGAAGTCTGTGGTCGCGCCCGCACCGGCCAGCCCCGCATGGCCGTAGGTATCGTAAATCTGCCGCTTCTGCGGATCGCTGAGCACGCTGTAGGCTTCCGTGGACTCGCGAAACTTCACTTCCGCTTCCTCTTTATCCTCCGGATTGCGGTCGGGATGCCACTTCAACGCCGACTTGCGGTAGGCGCTCTTGATCTCTTCCACCGCAGCCGTCCGCGATACGCTCAATACTTCGTAGTAATCCCTGTGCTTCCCCTTGGGCATTCCTAATCCTCACTCCATTCTGAAAATTGCCGGCTGTTTTTCAGAATCTTCTGTGCTCTCTAGGTACTCTGTGTTTAATTCACTCTCGTGGCTGAAGGACCGACTGACCCGGAAACTAATTGACTCTTTTTTTCGATGCCGGATCCGGATGAACGGCTACACGCACCATCGCCGGCCGCAACACCCGCCCGTGGAATACATACCCCGGTTGAAAAACGTGCAAAATCGTTCCGTCTTCGTGGTCCGTGGTTTCCAAGCGGTCCAGCGCCTGATGCAAATGCGGGTCGAATGTCTTTCCCAAGGGATCCACCCGCTCGGCCCCCAGCTTGACCACATTCTCCAGCAACTGCTTGAAGATCAGCTCGAAACCCTTGCGGTAATTCTCGTATTCCGCTTCCCGGTGCGCGGCCAGCGCTTGTTCAAATCCATCCAGCACCGGTACCAATCCTTCAATCACCCGTGCCGTGGCGCGCTTGGAGTCCTCCCCGCGCTCTCTCTCGATACGCTTCCGGTAATTATCAAAATCCGCCTGCCGCCGCAGCAGCGTCTGCCGCAAATCGTCCAGGTCTCCTGCCAGTTTCCGCACCTCGGCTTCTTCCCGCGCGGTATCTTCCGCAATCGCCCGGCCTTCCGGCGTCTGCTCGATCTCCGGGTCGCCTGCTTCGTTCGCCACTTTTGAAGGAATACTTTTTTCGGCCACTTTCTCGCTTCTCCTCTGAAAAAACTTTTTCAAGTCTTGTTCAACGCTTCGCTGAACAGTTGCGCCACATACGCCACGGCGGTCATCGCCCGCTCATAATGCATGCGTGTGGGCCCCAGAACGCCCAGCGAGCCCTGCACCAGGTCATTCCGCGTATACGCCGCGCTGATCAGCGCCAGATTCTCTCCCGCTTGCGAAATCTCCTTCACGCCGATTTGCACGTACACTGGCTCCAGCGTTTCGATGCAGGCGTTCAGCACCGTCACTAGCCGGTGCTTCTCTTCAATGGCGCCCAGCAGATCGCGCAACTGCGCCTGGTTCGCGAATTCCGTGGTGCCAACCATCTGCGCCGTGCCTTCCACGTGCACGTGAAGCGCGGACTCGTCTCCGAGCACGGCCGGATCGCAAAGGGTCAGCGCGCCTTGCACAATTCCTTCGTAACGCTCGCGCTCCGCCGCCAATTTCTGCAGCAGGTCGCTGCGAATGGCCTCTAGCGTCCAGCCGGAATAATTCCGGTTCAGGAACTCCGCGGTGGCATCCAGTTCCATCTGCGTAAAAGGCCGTATCGGCCGCAGAATTTTGTCCCGCGTGTTTCCGCCCGGTGAGATCAGGACGACCACGACACGCCCGTCCGGCAGCAGCCACATGCGCGCATGCTCCAGAACCGTTTTGCTCAACGGTGGCGAAACAATAATGCCCAGTCCATTGGATACCTCCGCCAGCACATGTCCCGCGCGCTCGGTAATTTCCGCCGAGGTCGTCGCGCCCGCGAATTCCCGTTGGATCCAGTCGCGGTCGTCGATACTCAACGTCGCTTGCGAAGCAATCTCCTGTGCAAAAAAGCGGTACGCCGCGGCGGTCGGCACGCGACCCGCCGAAGTATGCGGCTGGTACAAGAACCCGCCATCCTCGAGATCCGCCATCACGTTGCGAATCGTCGCCGTACTCAAGGTCTCTTCAAAACGCTTGGAAATCGCCCGCGAAGATACCGGCTCGCCGGTCTCAATATACGTGCGGACAAGATCCGCCAGAATCTGGCGGTTGCGCCTTTCCTGGAGCGCAGCATTCCTCATAGCAGCACTCTACTCCCACCGCTAAATACTTCTACCTCTTATTGTAGGAAGCGTGTCGAAAACCGTCAACGCAGGTTGACCCGGCTCTGCAAAGACAGCGGATTCAGGCTGCGATCTCAGGCTATATGCACCTGACAACTAATTGTTATCGATCTGCGCGCGCTGCAGCTTGTCGGAATAATCGATGTACACCGTTTTCCACTCGGTGAAGAAATCAATCGCCGCAATGGCCGCTTCGCGATGCCCGTTTCCCGTTTGTTTCGTTCCACCAAACGGCAAATGCGTCTCCGCTCCAATCGTCGGGGCATTCACATACACAATCCCCGTGTACAAATCACGCGTAGCCTGAAACGCGCGATTCACATTGCGCGTGTAGATCGACGCGGACAAGCCATACGCAACTCCGTTCGCAACCTCGATGGCCTGCTCGAAGCTATCCACAGGTATCACCGAAACCACTGGACCAAATATCTCCTCCTGTGCAATGCGCATCGTTGGCAAGCAATCGCCGAACACCGTCGGCGCGTGGAACCAGCCCTTGGCAAACGCACCACTTTCCATCCGGCTCCCGCCCGTCAGCAGATTTGCGCCCTCATTCTTCCCAATCTCCACATATTGCATCACCGTCTTTAATTGCTGCTCGCTGATGCACGGGCCCATCTCCGTTGCGGCATCCAGCCCGTTGCCCACTCGCAGTAATTTTGCACGTTCCACAAATCGCTCCAAGAATTCTTTGTACACCGCCTTGTGCACCGCCACGCGGCTCGCCGCCGTGCACCGCTGTCCTGTCGTTCCGAAACCGCCCCAGACCGCGCCATCCACCGCCAAGTCCAAATTTGCGTCGTCCATCACAATAATGATGTTTTTCCCGCCCATCTCCAAGCTGTAGTGCTTGAAGTCCGGTGCGCAAGCCTCCGCAATGATTCGGCCCACCGCCGTCGAGCCCGTAAAGCTGATCACCGGCACATCTTTATGTTTTGAAAGTGGCGCTCCCGTTCCCGGCCCATCCCCGCTCACCAGATTTACCACCCCGCGCGGCATACCTGCCTCCGTCAGAATTTGCACCAGGTGATACGACGATAGCGGCGTATCCTCCGCAGGTTTCAGGACCACGGTGTTTCCGCTGATCAGCGCCGGCATCATCTTCCACGACGGAATGGCCATCGGAAAATTCCACGGCGTAATCATCCCGCACACGCCGATGGACTGCCGCACGCTCATCGCAAATTTATTCGGCAACTCCGAAGGCGTGGTCTGCCCAAACAGCCGCCGTCCCTCGCCCGCCATGTAATAGGTCATGTCAATCGCTTCTTGCACGTCCCCGCGCGATTCCGCCAGAATCTTGCCCATCTCCCGCGTCATATCCTTCGAAAAATCTTCCTTGCGCTGCAGCAGCAGTTCCGCAGCGCGAAATAAGATTTCCGCGCGCTTCGGCGCCGGCACCAGCCGCCAGGTCTTATAAGCTTCCCTCGCCGCGTCCACAGCCGCGTTTACGTCATCCTGCGTCGAAGACACAAACATCCCCACCAGCTCGTCCGTATTTGCCGGATTGCGGTTCTCGTACGCTTTTCCGCTGCGTGACTCCACCCATTCGCCATTAATAAAATTCTTGTACACCCGGGGCGCTACTGACGTGGGCATACTTCCTCCTGCGTCTCTTCGTTGGTGTCTCTGTCCTCTGCGGGTTCGGATGCGAGACGTAACCGCGTGGAATCTAAATTCTACCGTCGCCAGCTATACCCGTCAAATTGAGTTCGGATAAATCTTGAAGCTGCTAGTGATCCAACAGGGTGCTGAAAAAGCGGCATGGTGTCATTCCGGGAGCCGCTGGCGACGAGGAATCCACTGTTTTCCAGAGAATTTGGGAAAAGCAGATTCCTCGCTTCGCTCGGAATGACAATCCAAGACACTTTTTCAGCAGCCTGCTAAGGCGAACTCCGAATGCCGCTGTGATGCTCAGTGAGCTCCGGCCTTCGTCTTGTCCACGACGACCGTGCCACCCTTCATCACCCACTTCACATTCTTTAACACGACATTGATGTCCGACAGCGGGTCGCCTTCGACCGCGACGATGTCCGCAAAGTAACCCGGCGCGACCGCGCCCAGCTCATTCTCTTTGCCAAGGAGTGCCGCCCCGTTGGTCGTTGCCGTCTCGAGCGCTTGCCCCGGCGTCATTCCCGCTTTCACGAACCACCCCAGCTCGCGCGTGTTCTCGCCGAACATAGTGAGAGTTGCGTCCGACCCCATCGCGAACTTCACTCCCGCCTTGAATGCCCGGCGCGCCGTCTCAAAATTGCGCGCGATGTACGCCTGTAATCGCTCTTTGTATCCCGGCGCGAATCCAATCTTGTCGCCGTTATCAGCGTAGTAGCGGTTGTGGTCGATCGTCGGCACGTAAAACGTTCCGCGCCTCGCCATCTCCTTGATCGTTGCGTCATCCATATCCGTTGCGTGCTCCACGGAATCGGTCCCTGCGCGCACGGCATCCCGCGCCCCGTCCGGGCCGTAGGAATGAATGGAGATTTTTTTCCCGAATTGATGCGTCATGTCCACCGCGGCCTTCATCTCTTCATAGGTGTACGTCTGAAAGCCGGTCACATCTTGGTCCGTTCCCGTTGAGCCGTACATCTTGATCACGTCCGCCCCCGCGGCAATCTGCTGCCGCACCGCCTTCAGCACTTCCGGCACGCCATCCGCAATTCCACCCGCCGGGGGATTCAGCCCCAGCTTGTAGGGTGTGTTGGTGATGTACAGCCCATACCCGCAAACAAACATGCGCGGCCCGATCATCTCTCCGCGGTTGATCAAATCGCGCATCGCCATGTCCATGTACTGGTCCGCGCCGAGGTCCCGCACTGTCGTCACGCCCGTTTCGAGCGTGCGCATCGCCCCCTTGCGCGCCAGGAACACGGTCACCGCCGGAGCGACCTGCGCTTGGTTGAGCAGTGGCACGCCTGGCGTTTCGTCTGTGTAGTAGGTCATATGTGTGTGCGCATCAATCAGCCCCGGGATGCCCGTGTATTTCGAGAGATCAATCACCTCGGCCCCCGCTGGAATCGTGGAAGCATCCGTAGTCACACTGCGGATTCTGTCTCCCTCAACAATCACCACCGCGTTCGTCCACAGCTTGCCCTTGGCATCCCAGAGTTTTCCAAAGCGCACGGCCTTGACGACCTTCACCGCGGTCTTTTCCTGCGCACCCAGGGCAATCGTCACCGTCGCAGCAAAAACAATTCCCAATGCCAGTCGAATGAATTTCATCACACGCGTCCTTCCCTCTGCACAGAAACATACATGCGCAGCCTTTAACTTCTAATTCAGTTGTGGGTGGAATGCAATTGCCAAACGCGGCTGGCCGCTACTGGCGGCGGGCGGTTTGCGCGGAGGGGGGCGTCAAGCGGTTCGACGAACTGAACGGTGGCATGGGAGCAGCGACCCCTGCAGTTTGCGAACCGAGGC
>JBGOTL010000005.1:0-66333 GCA_041476465.1 Candidatus Acidiferrum sp.
ATTGGCGCGGTCATTACACGCCTCATGGGCAAGCGCGAGGTGGTCATTGCCAGCGCAGGTAACCGAGTAAAAACTTCGGGATCAAGCATCAAGCACGTGGAGTTGGAAACGCTCAAATACGTATCAAGCGGCTATGGCCGCTACCTGCCCGACTTCGTCCTCTACACCACGCACGAGCCCTGCGCCATGTGCGCCGGCGCCTGCGTGTGGTCTAGAATTGGCGCGGTTGTCTACGGCGTTTCCCAAGAAGACATTGCCGCTTATGGCCGCAAGAGCGGTACGGAAGACTACAAGTGGCGAGCTTGTCTCATCTCCTGCCGGCTGGTCTTCGAGAAGGGCAATCACCGCATCCCCGTCACCGGCGGTTTTCTCCGAAAAGAATGTCAAAAACTATTCAGTTACGCGACTGCGCAGCGGTAAGTGATGCGAACTGGATTTCCCACCGCACCTCTTAACCGGATTCTGCTCCAACCCATGCTGCTGAGAGTTGCGGACGATTCGACTCGGGGCATGATTCGCGTGCCGATGGGGCATGGAGTCGGCTATCATGTGCGCCGGGCCCTCACCGAGCGTTGCGAGGCTGCGCATGATTTCCGCCAGCCAAACGTCGCTCGGAACGCTCACCACCCGGGCGTGAGCCCTTTACCTGGAGGAGCATCCTTGCGCATCCACCCGCGGAAAGTTTTTCACCTTTGCGCCATCCTTTCGTTCATTTGCATCGCCGGCTTTGGCGTACCGGCCAGAGCGCAATCTCCCGCTTCGCTCGAAGATCGCATCCGCAAGGTGATGGACCGCCCGGAGTTTGCTCATGCCAATTTCGGCATCGAGTTCTATTCGCTGGACACCGGCAAGGTCATCTATGCACTCAATCCCGACAAATTGTTCGTGCCCGCCTCCACCACCAAACTGCTCACCGAAGGCACAATCCTGGCGAAGCTTGGCGCCGACTACCGTTTTCACACGCGCATCTATCGCACCGGCCCGCTGGACAAAAAGGGCCGCCTGAAAGGCGACCTGATTCTTGTCGCCAGCGGTGACCCCAACCTCTCGGGCCGCATTCAGGCCGACGGTACGCTGGCATTTGTTGACGAGGACCATTCCTATGGAGGCCCCGCCGTCAGCGGCGATCCGCTCACCGTTGTTAAAAAGTTGGCAAAATACGTCGCCGCCAAAGGCATTCGCAAAATTGAAGGTCGCGTGCTCGTAGACACCAGCCTCTTACCCGATAGCGGGCGAGAAGGCGGCACGAATGTCTTTCTCTCCTCGATCATCATCAACGACAATCTCATTGATCTGATCGCCAAGCCCGGTGCAAAACCCGGCGAACCTGCAACCCTGGAATCCTCGCCGCAAACTTCCTACGCCAAGTTCATGAATCGACTGCTCACCACCGCGGCGGGAGCGAAGCAGGCGATGGACGACCCCGAGATTCTCAGCAATCCCGATGGCACCATCGTCGTTACCCTGACCGGCAGTCTTCCGGCGGGCGCTAATCCGGTCACCTTCCCTTTTGCCGTCCCATCGCCCACAAAATTCGCGGAAACCGTTTTGCGCGAAGCGCTGACGGCGGCGGGCATCGAAATCAAAACAAAGACCAAAACCCATGCCACTCCGCCTGATTTTTCTGCCCTTACGCGCTTGTACAAGGACGAAAATCTGGTTGCCGAACACATTTCCCTGCCACTGGCCGAAGAGGTCAAGCTCACGCTGAAGGTCAGCCAAAATCTCCATGCCAACATTGGACCTTATCTTCTCGGCGCACTGGTCGGAAAAAATTCCAAGGATTCGCTCGCCGCTGGATTTGAGGTCGAACGACACTTCCTGCAAGAAGCCAAGCTCGATCTTTCCGGCGCGTCGCAGGGTGATGGCGAAGGCGGTGATTGGGCCGATCTGTTTTCCCCGGACTTCATGGTCCAATACTTGACCTACTGGGCGACTCGTCCGGATTATCCGGTTTTTTTCAAAGCGCTGCCCATTCTCGGCAAGGACGGGACGCTCGCGAAAATTCAGGTTAATTCGCCGGGGGCGGGTTCCGTTCACGCGAAGACCGGCACGTTTGGCATCGAAGACAAACTCAACGCCAAACTGATGCTCACCGGCAAAGGCCTGGCCGGCTACGTCATCACCAAGAGCGGCCAGAAGCTGGCATTTGCCGCCTACGTAAACCATGTGTCGCTGCCGCCGGATCCCGAGGCAGCACAACAGGTCGCAGGTGAAGCTCTCGGCAAAATTGCCGCCGCGGCCTATGACGCGCAACTTCCCGTCTCCGCGGCAGCTGGCGACTATGATCTGATCATCCGCAACGGCCACATCATCGACGGCACGGGGAATCCCTGGTACGCCGCGGACATCGCTGTTCGAGGCGACCGCATCGCATCCATCGGCAATTTGCATGACGCCCATGCGCAACGCGAAATTAATGCCCAAGGAAAAATCGTCGCGCCAGGTTTTATTGACATGCTCGGCCAATCGGAAGTCTCACTTCTCCTTGATAATCGCTCACTGAGCAAGCTCTCCCAGGGCATCACCACGGAGATCACCGGCGAAGGCGGCTCTATCGCGCCACAAAACGAGAAGACCCTCGCTCCCATGAAACCTTTCCTCGATCACTACAAGCTCTCGGTCGATTGGACGACGCTGGACGGTTACTTTCGCAGGCTCGAGAAACAAGGCACCCCGTTAAACATTGGCACGTATGTCGGCTCGGCGCAGATTCGCGAAACCGTCATCGGCGATGACGACCGCGCCCCAACACCCGCCGAACTCGAACAAATGACCTCGCTCACCGAGCAGGCCATGAAGGACGGCGCTCTCGATGTCTCCAGCGCGCTCATCTATCCACCGAATATCTACGCCAAAACAGATGAGCTTATCGCCCTCGCCAGGGTCGCCGCAAAATACGGCGGGCTTTACGCCACGCACATGCGCAGTGAAGGCGCGTCGGAAATTCGAGCGCTTGCGGAAGCTATTCACATCGGGCGCGAAGCAAATCTTCCCGTGGAAATCTTTCACCTTAAAGTCAGCGGCAAGGTGCGTTGGGGCAACATGAAAAATGTTGTCGCACTAATTCAGGCGGCGCGCGACTCCGGCCTCGATATCGCCGCAGATATGTATCCTTATACCGCGGGTGCAACGGCGCTGGCCTCCGCGCTTCCTCCCTGGGCCGCGGACGGTGGCACGGAGAAAATGCTGGCCCGGCTCAAAGATCCCGCGTTCCGCGCGCGTATCAAGAAGGACCTCGAGGGCGATCATCCCGATTGGGAGAACCTTTTTTCCGACGTGGGCGGAGCGCCGGGCGTTCTCATCGCTTCCGTTCAAAATCCCGAGCTGCAACAGTTCGCGGGAAAATCGCTGGAGGACGTCGCCAAAACCTGGAAGAAATCACCCGAGGACACCCTGATGGACTTTGTGATCGCGGACAACGCGCAAACTGGGGCGATTTATTTCATGGCCTCCGAAGAAGACCTGCGGACAGGCCTTGAACAGCGCTGGACCAGCATCGGACTCGACGCCGGCGAGATGTCTCTCGATGGCCCAACTTACGAACCGCACACCCATCCGCGCGCCTTGGGCTCGATGCCGCGATTTCTTGGTCATTACGTGCGAGAAGAGCATCTCCTTCCGCTCGAAGTAGCGATCCGCAAAATCACTTCTCTTCCAGCCCAGCGCGAACATCTGGAAAACCGAGGGATCCTACGTACCGGCTATTTCGCGGACATCACCGTTTTTGATCCAGCTACCATCATCGATCACGCCACCTTTTCCAAACCGGATCAGCTCTCCGAAGGCATCGATTACACTATCGTCAACGGCCAGATCGCTTTCGATCATGGCAAGCTCACGGGAGCCATGGCAGGCAAAGCACTACGCGGACGCGGCTGGCAGCCGTCCCAGAAATGAAACGCGCGCCTGCGCTTTTTGCGAAATGCCACCAGTCAGGCCACGGCCGGGCAACGATTCGTTTATTCCGGAAACTGTTCGAGAATTAACTTCGGAAAGGAACTTCGGCCCGTCTGTTTTTCCTGCAACTTCAGCTCAATGCGGTCTTCCCCATGTCCGCCACGCGGCGCTCATAGATCATTTCGCACAATCCGCCCTTGCCGTAGAAGCGGAAAACAATCTTATGCCCGGCTTCGATTTTGGCGCGCGACTTGATAATCGAATCGTTAAGCTCCACCCACTGCCCATCTACAAAATAACTGCCTTCCAGTCCCCGCATCTCAAAGCGCCCGTCGTTTTTCAGGTACAGCGGCGCGGCTTTGCACGGGACCACCTTGCCCCCCACGCGGGCTTCCGCACACTCGTAGCGCCCGGAAACAATGGCGGTTTGCGCGGCGCTTACACCACAACCTAGGAGCGACACCGCGGCAATTCCCGCAATCTGGACAACCAATCGTCTGAAGAGGGTCTTCACCTTCAGGACCTCCGGCTTTGGGAGGCGTCCTCAGCTGGAGCCACCCCTGCCGTAAGGTCTTGGTGCACGCCATCCGCCAGGGTGCCTTCTACCAAACTGCTGATTGCAGACCACTTAGGTTGGCCCGAAAGGCCTCTATTCGCGCAGTAAAGGAACATTTGTCGCTAGATGGAACACAGATGGGAAGAGTTTTGCCGTACCATGCATCCACAGTACGTCCGTTTATGGCCAATATCGTTATTTATTCAATGGGTAATTCCGCGGTAGCTTGGCCATCTTTGCGAGGGTCGGAAGCCCCGTAATTGACCCCGGCGGCAAAATCCCGCAGCACGGCTTGTCCGCCGCCCACCGAGCTGGAATAAGTGCCCAGCAGCTCAATCTTATGCCCCTTGCTGGCCAGCTCATTGCGCACATTCCCCGAGAAGCGGTTCTCAAGCGCAACGTCGCAACCCCCAAAAGTGTGCTTGGTGAACCTCGGCGCTTCCAGAGCCGCCTGAATATTCATTTTGAAGTCGGCAATGTTCGCCACGAACTGCGCATGCGCCTGCGACTGGTTCCACCCGCCCATGATGCCAAATGCAACGCGCGTGTCGCCCTTCTGCGCGAACGCCGGAATGATCGTGTGTCGCGGCCGCTTGCGCCCGGCCAACGCGTTGGGCGAGGCCGTGTCCAGCGTAAACAGCGCGCCGCGATTGTGAAGAGCAAATCCCGTCCCCGCCGCCACGATGCCCGAGCCAAACGAGTCGTAATTGCTCTGGATCAGCGACACCATGTTGCCTTCGCGATCTACTACGCTCAGATACGTCGTATCGCTTCCCGCGGGCAACTCTCCCGCGGAGACCTCGCAATTTGCATGTTCCGCATCGACCAGCTTCGCGCGCTGCGCCGCCCACTCCTTCGAAAGCAGCGCCTTCACCGGCAATTTCTGCCCGCGTGGATCGCCGATATACTTTGCCATATCGGCATACGCCAGCTTCTTCGCTTCGATCATGGCGTGCAACGCCTTCGCCGATGCGAAGCCGTACTCTTTTTGTCCCAGCGGAAACGTTTCCATGATGTTCAGCATTTCCAGCGCGGCAATTCCCTGTCCGTTCGGCGGCATCTCGAAAACGGTCCAATCGCGATACGTCGTTGATATCGGTTCCACCCACTCACTGGAATATTCCGCCAGGTCCTGCGCCGTCATCGTGCCGCTATGGCGTTTCATCGCATCCAGAATTTTGCGCGAGATTTCACCTTTATAAAATGCGTCGCGCCCATGATCCGCAATCTGCTGCAGCGACCACGCCAGATCCGCGTTACGGAAAATCTCGCCAAGCCTCGGCGCGCGATCCTGCATCAAATAAAGCGCGCTCGCCGCTTCATCCGTCCGCAAGTGATCCACTTCCGACGCCCAATAGGCCGCTGTCCACTCCGGCAGCGGAAAACCATCTTGCGCGGTGCGAATCGCCGCGGAAAGGTCCTCCGCCAATTTCTTGCGGCCGAACTTGTCCGCAAGTTTCTGCCAGCCATCCACCACGCCCGGCACGGTGATCGCGTTCACACCCTGCTGCGGCATGTCCCGCAAGCCTTGCTTGTGCAAATAATCGATCGTCAGACCCTTGGGCGCCCAGCCGCTGGCATTCAACCCGTAAAGCTTGTTGGCCTTCGCGTCGTACACAATGACGAACAAATCTCCGCCGATGCCGTTCATCATCGGCTCAACCACGCCCATCATGGCGTTGGCGGCAATCGCGGCATCCACGGCGTTTCCGCCGCGCTCCAGAATACGCACCCCGGCTTGCGCAGCCAGCGGCGACTCCGCAGCCACAATCCCATTGCGCGAAATCACCAGGGACCGCGCCTGCGACCGGTCCTGCGCCTGAATCGTTCCGGATATCATCGCTAAAGCAAGATATGGCACAGCGCGCAACAAGCACATGATTCGCATAGCGTCTCAATCTCCTGGATCAATCTCTTTCTGTTCTCTTCCGCAAATGCCTCGCCCATGCCACCCGCGCCAATCGGCGCAATGATTTCATACGGCCCGAGCTTTGTTCCAGCCGCGAGAGTCATTTCTTATTCAACTCCGCCTTCCAGTTCTCGACCACTCCAAGCCACCCTTCGAACGTGGCGGTATACGTCAACGAGGCTCCGGCGTAAACTTCCAGATCTTCGCGCGCACGCCGATTTGCAGCGCCAACACCTGCCCATCGGGCAGCCAGCCCATCGAATGATAGTCGCTCAAGTTGTCGGACGGGATCCGCGTGACACGACCGCTTGCTGTATCCACGATAACCGGGTGATTGAACCAGGAGTCCCGCGGCGAGAGTGGCACCAGCAGGCGGCCATCCGAGCTCAGGGCGTTGGGAGAAAGAACATTCGGCATCATGGTCAGGGACTTGTCCATCAGGATTTCCTGTTCGGACTTTCCGTCCAAAGGCACCCGGAACAGCCTCATCTTGGAGGTTTCGGCCCGGCTGATCACCAGACCTCGGCCGGAAGGGTCGGCGATGACACTATCTCCGGAGCGGATCATTCTGGCTTCGCCGCCGGAGGAAGGAATCGCCCAGACCGAACCGCTCGCCGCGAAATAGAGCGTCTTGCCGTCCGGCGAAGACGCCAGCGAGTTGATGACTCCCTTGCCGGGCGCGATCCGGTGCGTGACGCGCCCGCTGGCGATTTCCGCCACGGCAATCGTCTCCTGCGGCATGGGTCCGATGACAAAGGCGATTTCGCTTGGACCGACGGCGGTCAGGGGCGCGGACGTTTCCTCCGTCGTGGCGATCAGGGGAACCAGATCCTTTCCGCTCTCGGCAACCATAAGGCGATGGTGGCCTCCGGCAGTTGCCGAAACCACACCGCGACCATCGGGCAACACTGCAATGACGTGGAGGCGAAGCAAGGTCTCCAGAGGGAAGCCGGCAATCCTTTCCGCGGGGTTCCCGCGCAGCGACAAGCGCACCAAATCCGCCGGCCGGTCCACCAAATTCACATACACACTCCCATCCAGACCAGTATCCAAATACCACGCCTCTTGCGACAAGGTGAGCAAGGTTTGCGGCGCAGACTGCCCGCTGCGATGTATCGAGACGATGTGCAGCAGGCCGTCCGCCCACATAGCAACCAGGACAGATTTCCCATCGCGAGCGACTGCCCATGCCTCGGGGACGGAATCATTCCGCATCGTCGGCGCCAGCAGGCGCATGCTGCCCGTCGCAAGGTCAATCACCTGCAGTCGCTCCTCTCCCTTCCCGGGCGCGATCCGTGATCCGAAAACGACGGCCTCCTTCCCATCCGGAAATGCACGTAGTTGAACGCTAAACACGCTCGTGGAGAGATTTGTTTGAACCGGCAAACCCTGCAACCGCCCGGTATCCGGCCAGAAACGGAACACCTGCAATTGCCTCTCGGCATTCAACCGGACGACAAGCAAGGTGCCATCCGGCAATGCCTCGGGGCAGCCCGCGTTCTCCAATACCAGGTGCTCTTCACCGCCGAGCACCGGGACGCTGTAAATCCCTTGCGGGACGTCGGCGTGCCGATCGTAGTAAATCAGGGCGCCATCCGGCGACCAACTGATTTGTTGGATAATTCCGCGGTCACCATGGTGTGTCAGAATTGACCAGTTTCCCGACTCGGGCTTCATCACCGCCACTTGGGGAACGCCTCCGACCATGGCCTGCATCGCCAGCAAGTGCCCGTCCGGAGAGAGTCGCGGGTTGAATGCGATCTCAGGCCCGCCCAGCATCGCCCCGGACCAGGACGGCGAGGGAGTTTCGGGCGAGAGAAGACGATCCGCAATGACCGAGAGCATGATGAGAGCAAGAATCGCAGCTGCCGCAAGGCCACGCTTTCGCCATGACGTTTGTTTCGTAAGCGCGGCAGCGGCTGCGCTGTGGCTGCCGCTCTGTGACATCGCAGCCAGCGCAAACGAGAGATCTCGCGCGGATTGGAAGCGGTTTGCCGGGTCCTTCTCCAGACAGTGGCCCACAACCTGGCGCACCGCGGAAGGTACCGTCTCCGGCAACTCCGGTGCATCCTGCTTGAGAAGGGCGGTCATCGTTTCCGCCGAGGTCTCTCTCTGAAAGGCGCGCGCTCCCGTGAGCAATTCATGGAGAATGACGCCGAAGCTGAAAATATCGGAGCGATGATCGGCGTCCCGCCCGCGCACTTGCTCGGGCGACATATAACCAACCGTGCCCATCACAACGCCCGGCCCGGTGTTCACCGTCATGGTCTCGGCGCCAGCGGCCGTGGGCGCCTGCGTCGCGATGATTTTCGCCAGGCCAAAATCGAGAATTTTGACGCGCCCGTCGCGCGTGAGCAGGATGTTGTCCGGCTTGAGGTCGCGGTGAATGATGCCGGCGGCGTGCGCAGCGGCCAGACCGCTGGCGATCTGTACGGCGATATCCAGCGTCTTGCGCAAACCGAATTTCGCGCTGCGCAGGGATTCCCCATCCACTAGTTCGCTGACGATGTAGAAGACGCCATTCTCCGTGCCCACATCGTGGACTGCCACGATGTTCGGGTGACTCAGCGCGGCAACCGCTCGCGCTTCCAGTTCGAAGCGCTGCCGCCGCGAAGCATCATCCGCCACTTCGGCAGGCAATATCTTCAATGCGACATCACGGCCCAGCCGCGTGTCCCGCGCGCGATACACCTCTCCCATCCCGCCCGCGCCCAGCGGCGCGACGATCTCATACGGCCCGAGTTTTGTACCCGCCGAGAGGCTCATCGCACCCCCTCGACCAGGAAGAGGTCTGACAGGTTTCGATGATAGGAATAGGCATAGGACTTGCCGTCGGGCGCCATACGGACGTCCGCAATTGCAGTTACCCCCGCAACATCGCTCACGGCGAGCGTCGCAACAAGCTGTCTCTTTCCGGTGGCGACATCCAGCCGGTACACCTGTGCCGAGATCTTTTCATCGTGGTACAAATAAGCCGAGCGGCCATCCGCCGACCAGGTGCTCCAGATATCTTCCGGCAACCAGCCGGGGACGGCTTGGGATTCTCCCCCGGCGAGCGGGTAGAGCCAGGCCTTCCCGCCCAAATCTCGAGCGAAAACGAATTTGCCGTCGGGCGAAACCAAGCGGGATTCAAAATGCGATGGCTTCACGGAAATCAGAGGCGTAACGCCACGCGGAGCGCCGCCCGCAAGGTCCTGAACATAGACGCGCCAACCGTGGCCATCATCACCTACGAAATAGATCCCCTTTCCATCGGGCATCCAACCAAGGGAAGTAAGTTGTTGGATTCCATTGAAGCTCAGCTTCTGGGTTTCCCCCACGCCGGTCGGCAGCACAGCAAGGCCAGTCTGGCCTACCATTGCGCCCTCATTCGCTAGCACCCGCTTCCCGTCTGGCGAGAGAATAGGCTTACTCCATGCACCCAGCTTTACTGCCGGGGATCCGTCGGTTTTTCGCAAGTAGGCCAGGTTCGAAGCGCCAGCCGCTGATCCCCAATCGTCGAATGCCACCTGCGCACCATCCGGAGAGAGATCCCTCACTTCTGCGTAATCGAGCCAGGAGAGATCACGTTCTTTGGTGTCTCCTGGACCCCGAAATTGCAAACCACTCCGCCACGATTCTCTCGAAAAAAGAATCCGTCCGTCGCGCGACACATCGTGCAGCCGGAGCATGCCGGGCAGCCGCAGAACAATCCGCTGTGTGCCATTGAAACGCAGAGCATGAATCTCGTTCGTCCAGCCCTCGCGCGTTGCGGCCCCCACCCACACTTCCTCTCCCGATGGCGGCCACGCGAGCCCCTCCACGCTGATAAAAATTGCTGAGCGGGCGATCTCCTTTCCGCTCCGGTCCAGGACGATCACTTTCCCCCCATCGCCGTTGATGGAAGCGAATTCTGCAAATGCGACGAACTTAGCGCCCGGCGCGATCCGCAAATAACCCAGCTTTTGTCCACTCTCGTAAATCGCGTTGCCGCGGGGGAATTCCACACGGTACTTTCCCGCAACTTCGCGGATCACCGCCATCTCGCTGCCGTCGGCCGTCCAGTCCGCGGAGAGCGCACCCTCCGCGATCTCCCGCGGCGCTCCGCCGGAAACCGGCACCAGGGCCAAGGTGCCCTGGCAATTTCCGATATACACATCCTTACAGCCGAGCGAAATCGCCATCTCCGAAGAGGAAACCGCAAACAACGTGGAATTGACCAGATTCAACGAGCGCGATTCCGGGCTGTCCGGAACCGTCGAATAGAGCTGGACAGGCTGGCCATTCCAGCTTGCGCTGTAATAAATCGAGCGCCCATCGGGAGCGAAACGCGCGGCGTAGATCAAGCCGCGTTCGAATGTGAGTTGATGGTACAAAGGCAGAGCTGTAGAGCCCGCGCCGGGACGTAACAACCAGACTCCCACAGCAATGAGCAGGAGTACACCAGCAGCCAGGGGCAGGAGCCACTTGCGCGGCAGCCCTTCTGCCGCGACCACTGAGACTGCGCTCGGTGTCGAATATCCGGAAAGGGCATCGAGCGCGAATGCCAAATCGCGAGCCGATTGGAAACGATCTTCGGGCGATTTCTCGAGGCAGCGGCGCACCAGGCGTTCCAGCGCGAGAGGAAACTTGCGGTCCGCCGCGGAGATCTCCGGCGGGTCGTCCTTCAGGATGGCGTTCATCGTCTCAATGGACAAGTCGCCGCGAAACGCGCGCTGCCCGGCGAGCATTTCGTAGAGCACCGCTCCGAAGCTGAAGAGATCGGAGCGGTGATCGGCGGCGCGCCCGCGCACCTGCTCCGGCGACATGTAGCCGACGGTTCCCAGCACGACGCCTGGCTGGGTATCCACGGCAGCAGTAAGCGTTACTGCGGCATCGCCGACAGCATCATCTTTCTGCGTGAGTTTCGCGAGGCCGAAATCGAGGATCTTGATGCGGCCATCTTTCGTCACAAAAAGATTTTCAGGTTTCAGATCGCGGTGGACGATGCCCTTTTCGTGCGCCGCGGCCAGGCCCTGCGCGAACTGCACGGCGTATTCAACCACTTTGCGTGGCGGAAGCGGTCCTTCGCTCAGCCTCTGCCGAAGGGATTCGCCTTCGAGTAGCTCGGAGACCACGTAGGGCGCGCCTTCAACCGAGCCAATGTCGAAAATAGCCAGAATGTTGGGATGATTCAGCGCGCCTGCGGCTCGTGCTTCTTGCTCGAAGCGCCGTAACCTGTCCGCATCTGACGAGAAACTCGCAGGCAAAACTTTCACGGCCACGTCCCGCTGCAGCCGCGTGTCCTTCGCGCGATACACCTCGCCCATGCCACCCGCGCCGAGCGGCGCGACGATCTCGTAGGGGCCCAGACGAGAGCCGGGAGAAAGTGACATGTCGAGGCGCATTATAGCCGCCAACTGCTAGGCGAATGAAAGAAATCTAATGGTTCGGACCGGCATGCCGGAAGCAAGCCCTTACTCAGCCCTGCCCTGGAACGCCCCTTCCCAACATCCGTTGGTGACTGTGGCGGGATTCGTTAGAATGCTCACGTGTCCGAAACGCGCCCCATCCTCCCCGCCGCGGCATACGCCGGTCCGCCGAGTCAGCTGATCGATGCCCTGATCAACGGGCGCAACGCGGATCCTTTTGGCTTGTTGGGGCCGCACCCCATCTCGGGCGGCTGGGCCATTCGTTTTTTTCTCCCCTGGGCTGCCGAAGCCTGCATCGCCCTGAAGGGCATCACCAAAGTCACGGACGCGGTCAAGCTCCGCCCCGAAGGATTTTTTGAAGCGGCCTTCCCTTCCTCGCAAACCACGGCACCAGCTCCCGGCAGTTACAAAATTCTAGGGCGCACCCACTACGGCGATTCTTTCGATTGCCATGACGCTTATGCTTTCCCCTGCCTGCTCACCGATTTCGATCTTTACCTGATGGGCGAAGGCCGCCATTTCGACACCTACGAAAAAATGGGCGCGCACGTGAAAGAAGTTGACAGCGTGCGCGGCGTGCACTTCGCCGTCTGGGCGCCCAGCGCCGAGCGCGTCAGCCTGGTGGGCGACTTCAACCAATGGGATGGCCGTGTAAATCCCATGCGCGCCCGCGGCTCCTCCGGCATCTGGGAAATTTTCATCCCGGAGTTGGACGAAGGCGCCATCTACAAATACGAAATCCTCGGCCCTCACGGCGCGATACTCCCGCTCAAAGCCGATCCCTACGCATTTTGTTCCGAGCTGCGCCCCAACACCGGCTCGGTCGTCGCTCAGCTCGATACCTACGCTTGGAAAGACTCCGGCTGGATCACGCAACGCTCGCAGAAAAACTGGCTGGCCTCAGCCATCTCTGTTTATGAAGTGCATCTCGGCTCATGGCGCCGCGTCCCGGAAGACGCTAATCGCTGGCTCACCTATGAAGAACTCGGTGACCAGCTCATTCCCTACGTTAAAGATTTGGGCTACTCGCACATCGAGCTGCTGCCCATCATGGAGCATCCTTACGACGGTTCCTGGGGCTATCAGACGCTCGGCTATTTCGCCGCCACTAGCCGCTATGGCACGCCTTCCGAGTTCATGGAATTTGTTGATCGCTGCCATCGCGCCGGCCTCGGCGTCCTTCTCGATTGGACTCCCGCGCATTTCCCGCGAGACACCCACGGCCTTGCGCAATTCGATGGCACCCACCTCTACGAACACTCCGATCCGCGCCAAGGCGCGCATCCCGATTGGGGCACGCTCGTTTACAACTACGGCCGCAACGAAGTCCAAAACTATTTAATTTCCAACGCGCTCTTCTGGATGGACAAATATCACATCGACGGCCTGCGCGTGGACGCGGTCGCCTCCATGCTCTATCTCGACTACTCGCGCAAGCCAGGCGAGTGGGTTCCCAATCAATTCGGCGGCCGCGAAAATCTTGCGGCCATCGATTTCATCAAGCGCCTCAATGAGGTCGCCCACGGCCGCTTCCCCGGCGTCCTCACCATCGCTGAGGAATCCACCTCCTGGCCCAGCGTCTCGCGCCCCACGTATCTCGGCGGCCTCGGCTTCAGCCTGAAGTGGAACATGGGCTGGATGAACGACACCCTGAAATTTTTCTCTTCCAATCCCATTCATCGCAAATACCAGCACAACAAATTGACTTTTTCGCTGCTCTACGCCTTCAGCGAAAATTTCCTGCTGCCCTTCTCACACGACGAAGTCGTCCACGGAAAACAGTCCTTGCTCCACAAGATGCCCGGCGATATGTGGCAGCAGTTCGCCAACTTGCGCCTGCTCTACGGCTACCAATACGCGCATCCCGGCAAAAAACTTCTCTTCATGGGCCAGGAATTCGCGCAGCGCAGCGAGTGGACCGAAACGCGCTCCCTCGATTGGCATCTCCTTCAGCATGATTCGCACCACGGCGTTCAGCGCCTCATTTCCGATCTAAATCATCTCTACAGCGCAGAGGCCGCGCTGCACGAGGTCGATTTCGATTGGCAGGGCTTTGAATGGCTCGACGCCAATGATGGCGACAATAGCGTGTTCTCTTTCATTCGCCGCGGCAAGAATCCCAGTGATTTGATCGTAGCCGTCGTCAACGCCACGCCCGTGGTTCGCGAGGGTTACCGCATCGGCGTGCCGCATCCCGGCCATTACCAGGAAATTCTGAACACCGACTCCGCCGCTTACGGTGGCTCCAACGTGGGAAATATGGGTGGCGTGAAAGCCGAGGATCAACCACACCAGGGGCGCCAGCATTCCCTCCAGCTCACATTGCCGCCGCTTGCAGCCATCTTCCTGAAGTGGACGCCTGAGACTTGATCTTTTTCTAGTGGGAGCATCCCGCGTGAACGAAACTCACTCGCCGAAAACCTGGATCATTAACCTGTCGAGTTTTGTTTTTGTGATTTTGCAAAGCGCATGCACCGCAGTGATCGCCATCAGTGGCCTGCGCGTCGCGATTGGGTTAAGCGCGCTGGCCGCGGCTGCCGGCATCCATGCACCTGCGCAAGGTTTTCACCAGGACGCTATTCGCATCCCGATGATGGCGCTGGCCCTTCTCGGCGCAACGCTCAATCTCTATGTGCTCTGGCGTGTGCGCAGCTTGCGTAATCGCCACGCGTCGCAATGGCGCCAGCAACCGCTCTCCATGAAAAAGAAAAACTCCGAGCGTCTGCAGCTCGCGCTTTCCATCCTCACACTAATCCTGCTCGCCGCCGAGTGGATTACTCATCCCATGGTCCACCGTGTTCCCTAGCACCAACTTTGCAGGGGGCTGGCCCCCCTCGCATGCGCCCGCATGTGGTCACGCCTTCCCTGAATCCTTGTCGGTAGTCCCCATCACTTTCGTCAGCCGCTGGTGCAACCTCTCACTGAATCCCACCGGCAACTCAAAGACTCGGTCATCCGCCGTCAGCACAAGAATATTTCGCGTCGAATCCAGAATCGCGGAACAAATCTCGCAGTGTTCCAAATGCCGCTCGACATCTTCGCGGATCGCCGGCTCCAGCGATTCGTCCAGATATTCGGAGATTTTTTCCCAGACGTGCTTGCACACGAGTTTCATGAAAACCTCCCGGAGAAACCCTTGCGCGCGGGAGCCGTGGTCTTCAGGAACGGCACCAGCCGCTTTTGCAGCATCATGCGCGCGCGGTGCAGCCTCACTTTCACCGCGCCGACACTCAGCTCTAGCGCTTCCGCCGTCTCTTGCATGTTCAGTTCGTCCAGGTCGCGCAACGTGAAAACCTGCCGGTAAATGTCCGGCAACTCGGCTACTGCCACGCGCAACCTCTCGCGAATTTCCTTGCGCTCCAGGGCCTCCAACGGAATTTCCCGCCAGTCCACCAGCGGCGCCGGCGTGTAGTCTCCTTCTTGCTCCTCGATTTTCTCGTCCAGCGATTCTTGTACCATGTTCTTCGCTTTGCGCAGGCGCTTGCGCCCTTCATTCAACCCGATGGTCACCAGCCAGGTGCTGAACTTGGATTCCGCCCGGAACGACGCAAGATGCCGGTACGCATTGATCATCGCTTCCTGCGCGGCATCTTCGGCATCCTCTTCATTTTTCAGCATCGCAAAAATCGTCAGGTACACCATGCGCTCATACGGCCGGATCAAATCGTGAAACAACTCTTTCTCCCCGGCGACGATCCGCGCGATGATCTCCGCCTCGTTGGGTCTCGTCGTCGGCATAAATTCAAATGAACTTGCAGCCGGCTAAGCCCGGCTCTTCTCCCTTAGAACTTCTCCAGACGGGCCACGCCGAACACCGCGTGAAACCGTTCGCAATAAATGGCCACCGCCTGGTACTGGCTCAAATCCGCCGTCGCGGGCAAATCATAGTTCTGATCGCCCTGATTCCCTTTCAACGCGCCCAATTCCACGCTATCAAGGTCGCCTTTCACAATTTCCTGGTCAAGCGCTTTGTCGCCGGCTTTCACCAGCAGCACATGCACGTCCGGCCCATTGGAAGTTGTGAAGTCGCTCAGCCGCAGGTATTGCTTGCCCTCGGGCGCTTTGTAAATCGTCGCGCGCCCGCTGGTCTGGTGAACCTTCCCCTCAAGCTTCCCGGTAAAAATCGGCTCCGCGTCCCCACTCGCCGCAAACGGCGCCGCCTCGCTTACTTTCTCGTTGATAAACAGCTTCTCTGGCCGAAATGCCCACCAGCCAGCGACCAGCACCGGCATCGCCATTGCCGCCAGCACCCATTTTCTTTTCGTTTCCCACAAGCTCTTTTCAGTAGTCATAGTTTTTTGTCTGCTCGAAATGCCGGATAGGGGCCTCACAGACTTCCTATCCGGCATTCTTCGGCAATTCTCCTAGAACTTTTCCAGCGGCGCCGCGCCAAAGTTGGCATTGAAGCGCTCGCAGTAGATGGACACCGCCTGGAACTTGTTTAGATCCGTCCCCGCGGGAATCTCGTAGTTTTGGTCGCCTTCATTTCCCTTCAGCTTGCCCAGTTCGATCTTTTCCGTCTTGTTGCCCAGGAAATCAGCGTCGTCACCGGCATCTTTCACCGCCACTAAAATCACGTGCACATCCGGCCCATTCGAGGTTTTGAAATTGCTCAGCCGCAGAACCAGCTTGCCGCCCGCTTGCTGATACACCGTTGCCCGGCCAGAAGTGCTGTGCACCTTGCCGTGGAACGTCCCGGTAGAGAGGGTCTTGGCCTTCTCGTCCTTCATCATCTTGTCCTGCTTCATGCCGTCTTTCTTCATGGCATCTTTTTTCATGTCGTCCTGCTTCATGCTGTCTTTCTTCATGTCATCCTTCATATCCTGTGCATGAAGCGTGGAGGCCGCTGCAAAACTCAATGCCAGCGCCGCCAGTGCCAATCCCCTCTTAACCATACGAACCATTTTGAAGTTCTCCTCTATTTCGATGAATTCCGGTGAGCGCCGCCGCTCTCATCCCGTTCGCTCCATTCGAGCCGCCTCTTCGCCAAAGGTTTCAGCCCACTCCCCCGTCCTATTTACCCTGATCTTCGAGGGGAGCGAAGCCGATCGCTAGATTCCGACCCTATCGGAAGGGATGGCTGTGCGCTTCTGTCCCAATGTAGGCGCCGGACTTCAGTGCGGCGTGTCTTGGTCTTGTAGCGCCGGCGTCTCGTCGGCGCTACAAATGGCAACGGCGGCCCCGACCGGGTCGGGGTCCCTACAGAAGCGAAGAGCGGGCGCAGCAATGCTGCGCCCCTACAAAGGTGAAAGCGGCGTCCCCGACAAAAGCCGGGGCAGGCAAGCCCTTCGGACCTCAGGGCAAGCGCCCCACCCCATTGGAAACATTTTCCCTCCGCCACTCGTATCTCTCTGCAAAGGCCGCGACTTCCGCGACCTACGCCCAAGGAGGCGTTCCGCAATGACCACTCTCCCGCACAGCTTCTTGCCACGCACCACCCTATACGCCGCCGCCGCGCTACTCTTTATCCCGCTGGCGAGCTTCGCGCAAACCGCGGACAGCCAGCCCGCTGCCAAGCAGCAAGCGGCTTCCGCCAAGCCGGTCGCAAGCCATGACCAATGGCTGCACGTCCGCGTCAATAACAAAGACTCCAAGGGTGAAGTCGTGCGCGTCAACGTCCCCATCGAGCTGGCGGAAAAGGTCCTCCCCACCATTAATAAAGACCGTCTGCACAACGGCAAAGTCCATATTGACGACGCCCACATGAACGACGTGGACCTCCATGCGCTGATTGACGCCGTGCGCACCGCCAAGGACGGCGAATACGTCACCGTGCAGAGCAACGACCAGAACGTGCGCGTGGCCAAGAGCGGCGGCTACCTCTTCGTGAATGTGACCGATAAACCCGACAAAGACGGCGTAAAGAACGAAAAGGTCGAAATCAAGGTCCCCATGAAGGTCATTGACGCCCTGTTCAGCGCCGGGAAGGACGAAATCGACGTGGTTGCTGCTTTGCACGCTCTCTCCTCGCAGGGCGATACCGAACTGGTCTCCGTCAAGGACCGTGAAAACGACATCCGCATCTGGATTGATTCCAAGAATGTGTCCGACGAAACGGTACGAAGGTAGGCCAAATGCTTCTATTAGCTAAAGCAGCGCTGACGATCGGCGGCGCACTGGCTCTGGCTACCGCTTACACCTTCCACGAAGGTGTGATCAGCGTTGACGTGGACGAAGCCCGAGCCGGCGGCTCCCATGTGCACTCCTGGGTCCCCGCCACCGTCGTGCCCATGGCCCTGCAACTCACACCCAGGAAGCATCTCCGCGAAGCTGCCGAGCGCGCCCAGGAATTTCTGCCAACCATCCGTGCGTTAACCCGGGGGCTGGAGAAATATCCCAATGCGGACCTGGTCGAGGTCATGGACGAGGATCAGCATGTGCAAATCCGTACCCAAAATGGGAAATTGCGAATTGACGTGGATGCACCGGACGAACACGTGCACATCGCCTGCCCCTTGGCGACCCTGGAAGACGTCTCAAGCTCTCTGGAATCCAACGCGCCCGGCTTGTAGAAAGAATGTGTAGCAAAAGAGGGCCGGACTATTCGTAAGCGAGTGCAACGACAGGGTCATAGCTCGCGGCGCGAAAGGCGGGAAACGCCGCGCCTGCCGCGGCGCCCCCCAGGGCCAGCAGGATGGACAAGAAAATCCAGCCCGGCGTCAGCAAAATCAAGAGGCCCGGACTGGTCTGCTTCAGTACCGCCTGGGTAAGAAAAGTGATGGCAATTCCCAGCGCGCTGCCCACCAGGGTGAGAAGAAATGTTTCGCCGAGCAGCATTTTCACCACATCCAGCCGCGAGAAGCCGAGAGCTTTCAGGATGCCGATCTCGCGCGTGCGCTCCAGCACCATGGTGTGCATGTTCAGAAGAACGACCAGGAAGCTGATTACCATCCCGATTCCCACCATGGTGCGAACAAAGGGCTTGAGTTCCGGCAGGTTGGACGAATTCATCAGCGTCACATACTCGGACATCGAACGGATGCGGTTCTGCGGGTTCAGCTTCAGGATCTCCGCGCGCGTGCTTTCCGTATCGCCTTTGCTGCGCACGAAAAACATCGAAACGCGCTTATCGGCGCCCACAATGTCCTGCGCGGTCTTCAACGGAATAAAAAACCGCGCGCCTTTGCCGTGAGCCACAATGCCGCAGACCGTGAACGAATGATTGATCAGCGTGATTTTGTCACCCACCTTCAAATGCTTGGACTGGGACATGATATCGTCCGCAATGGCTTCATCGGGACCTACGAAGGAGCGGCCGTCGCGGAATAAGAAGCCCTGGCTCAGAGCGTTAAACCGTTTGTAGTCTATTCCGTAGATGATAATCAGGCTTTTTGGATCGGAAAGAATCAGGGTCGGCGCGACTTCATCCACTCCGGAAAGTTTTTCAATTTTCTCGCCCAGTGACTCCTGCATGACGGCGCTGGAAAACGCGAAGAAGATAGAGGAGTTTGGCGGTTGCACCAGAATATCCGCGCCCACACCTTCCACGCGTTTTCCCCACTCGGCGATCACACCCGAGGTAAGTCCCACAATCATAAGGACCAGAATAACCTGGATGGCGATAGCCGCAACACTCAGAAAACAACGCAGCGGGCGGGCAACCAAGTTGCTCGATAACATCTGAAAAAGGGAGAAAGGTCCTTCGAAGGGTTCGGCCATGCGTTTTATCCGTGCAGGTACTCTATCATCCGGGTTTCCTGCGGGTCAAAAAAACAGGGGCAAAGTTTCTCGGAGCCGTTGCGGCAAGATGGGTGCCAAAGATCGAGGTGAAATATTTCCGCACTATAAAGTTTTCAACATAAATGTTGATAAGTTTGTGGAAAAGCCGCATGCGCCAGCAGCTAACTGTTCACAATTCAACATCCTGGTCCGCTTTGCACATTTTTTGTGCAACTCGTTTTTCGTCGGCGAGAAAAAGAGGTTTTGGCCGAAGCGCATACGTGGCGCGAGTCCCGCGCAGAAATGAAACATCGTTTTGCAAACATCAGACTGAAAAAACATAAGGCAAGAATGTTTCACGGTGTTCCACAAGAACTTTTATTGGAATTTTGGGCGGGGAACGGCGAAGAGTCTAGTGCTTAGTACCACTTGGGCGGGCGTTCCAGGTGAACTTTAATGGTCTGCTTGGACTCCGTTACGTCATACCAGCGCCCGTAGCTCTTCCAACCGTCCGCAACCACCTGAATCAGCACGCGGCCCATCGGTGCATCCGGAACGTGCGCCACGCCATCGTGGTTGGTCTTCACATTCAATTCCACTTTCTTGTCTTTCACCAGCCGCGATTCAACGTACTTTACGTACACACTGGCATTCTCCACCGATTTGTTGTCGTCGCCGCCGATCACTTCGATAGTCAGCCGGTTGGCCGCATCCGGCCGCTGCTGTTTGGTGCGCGGAGGCGGATTCTGGTCTTTCTGAGCGACGCCGCGCACGGGAATGCCGTTCAACAATCCAAGGATGGGGCCAAGGGTGAGGCCCACTGCAAGAAGTTGCCGAAGATTCATAATTTAGCTCTCTACCATCCTTACCGGAAGCGCGGCTGGGGTCAAGTGCCGCTCATTGTTCGATGCCAACGAGTCGCGCACCGCTGCTCGCCCGGGGGCCCCCCTGGAACTCCTACGCGGAACACAATTGACTCGCTGGAGTGGCTCCTGTAACTTCATGTTGCATCTGCTCGGCAGGCATCCGCGTAACGCCCCGAGAATCCGCACATAGCAACGAATGGAACGACTTGCGGCGGATTTCCCGCGCCGCCGCCCAGTTAACTGCTCCGCGGCCACTCATAGTTCTTGGCGACCGCGAAGCGGTCGACAGAGGAGACCACCATGGGTTTTGCCACCAACGCCATCCACGTCGGCCAGGAACCTGATCCCGCCACCGGGGCCATTGTTGCGCCGATCTATCAGACTTCCACCTACGTCAACGAAGAGCTTGGGAAAACCAAGGGGTACGACTACGCCCGCACCAATCATCCGAACCGCAAAGCCCTGGAGCGCACGGTGGCCAAACTCGAAGGCGGCCACAGCGCTTATGTGTTCACTTCCGGGATGGCGGCCATCGATTCTGTTTTCCGGCTGCTTCGCCCCGGCGACCACGTCATTCTTTCCGAAGCGGTGTACGGGGGCGTCTACCGGCTCTCGACGCAGTTGCTGGTGCATTTCGGGTTGGAGTTCAGCTTTGTGGACACTTCGGAGCCCGCGCTGGTACTCGGCGCCATGCGCCCCAATACCAAGATGCTCTATATCGAGACGCCTACGAATCCCACCTTGCGGGTCACCGACATCGCCGTCATGGCGAAGCTTGCCAACGAACGCAATGCCACGCTGGTGGTGGACAACACTTTTCTGAGCCCGTATCTACAAAGACCCGTGGAGCTGGGCGCGCATATCGTCGTCCACTCGATGACCAAATACCTCAACGGGCACAGCGACTCCACCGGGGGCGCCGTGGTCCTCACGCGTCCCGAGGACGCTGAAAAGATTTACTTTATCCAGCGCTCCGCCGGAGCAGGCCTGGCGCCGATGGATTGCTTTCTTATTTCCCGCGGGATTAAGACCCTGGCGGTACGCATGCTTCAACACAATGCGAATGGCCTGGCCGTGGCACGCCACCTCGATGCACATCCTAAAGTCCGCAAGGTTTACTTCCCTGGCCTGCCTTCGCACCCGCAACACGATATCGCGCGCCAGCAGCAGAAGGGTCCGGGAGCGATGCTCTCGTTCGAATTGGGATCGCTGGATGCCGCGCGGCGCTTCCTCAACAATGTAAAGCTATGCTCGCTGGCAGAGAGCCTGGGTGGGGTGGAAACACTTATTTCCCTGCCTGCGTTGATGACCCATGCCTCGATGCCGCAGGAAGTGCGCGAACGCATCGGCATCACTGAAGGCCTGGTGCGCCTCTCCATCGGCATCGAAGACGTGGAAGACATCATCGCGGACCTGGACCAGGCGCTGCTGTATCTCTAACGGCTTCTCCATGTTGCCACGCGCACGGGCGCACTTCCGTGCACCCCTTACGCTAATCATTTTTTCGTGCACTCGCCCAACCATGCTAGATATTCTGCGGACCCAGCTATGATGGGCAGCGCGATAAGCTCCGGCACGTCATAACGGTGCAAGCGCTTCACTTCCATCTCCAAGGCGGTCATGTGTTTTTCCCTTGTCTTGATGACCAGCAGGAATTCACGCGTCCTTCCGACATTGCCTTTCCAGGTATAGAACGACTCTACCGGGCTCAAGACGACGTTCACGCAAGCCGCGATACGCTTGCCAATGAGTTTGCGGGCAATGCGGCGCCCCTCTGTCAGCGTTCCGCAGGTCACGAAGACGACGCAGAATTGCTTGGGCTTGGCCATGAGGATCCTCCGGAGACTTGAGCGATTGTAACCGAGAATTTCCAGACTGGTGGGATACAGAGATCAAAGGGCGCAGGAGTCCTGCGGCCCTACACGGAAGAAGGGATACCAGATAGAATATGCGGCATGAGCCTCAAATCACGCGGGACCATGAAGCGGCCAAAGAAAAGTGCGCCCGCAAAACGAACAATTGAAAGTGCGCCCGCAAAGCGGGCGACTCCCATCAAGTTTGGAACATCGGGCTGGCGCGGAGTGATCGCCGACGATTTTACATTTGCGAATGTGCGCCTGGCGGTCGCGGCCATCGCGGAGCACGTAAAGAGCAAGGGGAAAAAGCCAACGATTCTGGTGGGTTACGATACTCGATTCTACTCCGAGGAATTTTCGCAGCTGGCGGTGGGTATCTTGCAGCAGCACGGCGTTCACACCTTGCTCTGCGATACATTTACTCCCACACCCGCCGTGGCGTACGAAATCATGAGCCGAAAGCTTGCTGGCGCAATTAATTTCACCGCCAGCCATAATCCCGCTCAGTATCACGGCCTGAAATTTTCCGGCGCGGATGGCGGCCCGGCATTGCCGGGAGTAACCAAAGACATCGAAGCGCGCGTCGCTGGTCTATCTGGCAAGGATGCGCCGTTCCCATTCTCTCGGGATGCGACTGCGCACAATAGGAAGAACGGCCGCGGCGAGACGGTCCATCTCCGCGCGAACTATCTTCAACGGTTCGAAGAACTGGTGCGCTTTGACGTGATTCGCCAGGCCAATGCAAAATTCATCGTGGATGCGTTGCACGGTTGTGGCGCGGGGTACCTCGACCGCGCGCTCACCGACCACGGTGTGAGCGTGCAAGCCATGCGCACGGAACGCGATTGTTTGTTTGACGGCACCGGCCCAGACGTAAGCGAAGAGAATCTCGGGCCGCTTCGCAAAGCGGTGCGCGAATCCGGGGCCAGCGCGGGCCTGGCGACCGATGGCGATGCGGACCGCTTCGGCATCGTGGACCAGGACGGCACGTGGATTCAGCCAAATCACATTCTCGGGCTGGTCTATGACTACCTGGTGGAATCCCGCGGCTGGAAATTGCCGGCCGCGCGCAGCGTGGCGACATCGCAGATGATGGATGCAGTGGCCAAGCTGCATGGTCAGACGGTGTATCAAACACCAGTCGGATTCAAATATATCGGGCAGCTGATCCGCGAAGATAAGATTGCGCTGGGCGGCGAAGAAAGCGCGGGGCTGACGATCCGCGGACACATTCCCGAAAAAGACGGCATCCTGGCTTGCCTGCTGGTGGCGGAAATGATCGCGGCGCGGGGCGCGCCCGTCAGCGAGCAGATTCGCGCGATGTTCAAGAAACTGGGACGAGAATTTCATCCGGTGCGGGAGAATCTGCACCTGAGCGACGAACAAAAGGCAAAGGCCGTGCGGAAGGTGGCGGTGGACGCTTCGACACTGCTGGGGCGGAAAGTGGTATCCATCGACCGCACGGACGGCGCAAAATTCACTTTCGAGGATGGTTCGTGGATGCTGCTGCGGCTTTCCGGAACGGAACCACTGCTGCGGCTGTATGTGGAAGCGGAGAGCGCGACGGCGGCGGCAAGACTTGCGCGCGAAGCGACGAAATGGGTGCTGGCGGACTGATGCGAATCAATTTCAGGGAAGGCGCGGAAACTATTCTAAAGCAGTATGGGCGTCACCTGCTGGGGTTGTTTGTGCTGGTGCTGCTGGTGCACAACATATTTGGGGCGCATGGATTTGTGGCGATGCACCGCACGCGAGCCGAGATTGAGAAAGTGAAGGACAATCTCGACAAACTGAGCAAGGAAAACGCGCAACTGGAGCAGGAAGTGAAGGATTTGAAGAGCGATCCCCGGCTGATCGAAAAAATTGCGCGGGAAGAAGGCATGCTGGCGAAACCCGGTGAAGTGATCATTCGCATTCCGGCATCGCAACAGCCGGAACAAGGCCCTACGACCAAACCCTAGAACGAATCTCCTGCCAGTGAGTACGCAATAGCGAAAGCAGCAGCATCGATAGAAAAATTGCGAGCAGGCCGCCGGTGGCTGCAGGAATAGAGCATGCGCGCTTTGGCAAAACCGAAAAACGCCCGTAGACGAATTCGATGTGCACCCAATAGACCAGCAGTGATGTCTTGCCTAGCTGAATGATCGGGCTGAAGGCTTTCTGCGCGAATCCCCAGCGGCACCACGCGTACACCAGAAAAAGAATCATCAGCAAAATTCCACAACGCATCAGGAAAAAGTTGGGGCTGGAGTGCCAATAGTCGTAGACGGCGTAGAGATGGATGGGAGAATTATCGAAAAGAACAGAAAGAGCACAGGCAAGAATGCCTGTGCTACCCAAGAGCACAAAGGCATACGCGGTTTTGCGTTTGGCGTAGCCTGAGAACAGATAGAAACCGGCGGCCAGGCCGGCGAAACCGAATGCCGACCACGGAAAAAGCGGGAAGAGCCACACCTGGGGCTTATCGTAGGTGTGCAAACCGTTGATATAGGACTCGATCGGCCAGGGCAAAAAGTTTGGGCGATGGGTGGTCCAGAGCGGCGGCGTAGCCATGGCGATCAGTGTTGCGACAAAGAGCGATGTAACGATGGTACGCAATCGCGCGGAGGCAAGCGCGCCGCTGCCCGTAAGCCAGCACAGCACGCCCATCAGCATCATGGAGAGGCCGAGGATGTTCAAAATATCCACGCGGAGCAAGTCGGTCCAAGGCACCCAGCGATAGCCGAGCGCATATTCCTGAACGCGGAACAGCATGCCCATGCCAAATACTTCCGCGCCACGGAGAATGGTTTGCCTGGCGATGACGCCGCGCGCAATTTCCTTTTCCCGCAGCCGTCCCGTGACCAAAGCGAAGGAAATACCCGCCAGGAAAATAAAGAGAGGAGCAGGCAGCGTGCCGCCGATTTGCGACCAATGGTAGAGCACTGATTTGCGGGCTTCCGGACTCAGCCAGGAATCGTAGCAGTGGGTTTGGAACATCATCACGCACGCCAGGCCGCGCATCCAGTCGACGTAGGCCAAGCGGTTCATTGCGTGTTGAGTTTGATTCGTCATTTCTCGCGCTCACAAGCAGCGCGGGTATCTTTACACAACCAGCGGACTGAAAGAAAAATAGGAAAGAATGAATTCTATCGCGGAAACGGCGGGCGCGTGGAAACCGTCAAGGCAGTGATGGAAACGAATGCAGTAACGCTCAGGACAAGTTTCGCCGCGCGCCGAAAAGGCCGCCCAGGAGAACGGACCGGGCGCTTCTCAGGCTGAAGGAACTACGTGCGGACTCACAAGAACGCCGAAAACCCCAAAATCGTGAATCACAATCATCGCAGCGATACGGCCAGACCAGGGCAAGCCGGAACCAAACGCGCTCGACGAAACCCTTGCGCATGGATCGGCGCACGGAGTTCCCTCCGCAGTCCGGGCATTCTGAAATTCTCTTCGCAAAAGTGAGCTGCATTGGCATCGTGCTTTCCTCGGTCGTTCTCCAATTATTATGAAAGCGTTCGCAGGTGAATGGTGAACTCGCGAGCGGAGATGTGCGCTTATAAATACCTGTCCCTGCAGCCACAAGAAGCCGTAGCTGGACAGGTAGATCCGTGGTAATCATGCGGGCCGCAGAGCCACGAAAGGAAGGACAAGCCGACGGGTTCATTCTGTAGAATTGCGGGCTAGTGTGCACGGAATCGGATGTACAATACCGCCGGTTTTGAATTTGAAATTGAGATTCCGGCGAGGCGAAATGAAAGAAATCCGTCGTGGTCATGGGCGATAGATGGGGTACTGCGCCATGAGAAAAAATAGAACACGTCCCTGCAGGAAATGCGGCCACGCGAAGAGCATCCACATCCGGATGTACGGCGCGGCCTACGTTGGAACGAAGCTCGCTCAGAATTGCAACTTCCCCGGCTGCCGTTGCAAGGGCTACACGCCCGCCAAGGGGCGGCGCAGGCGATAGAGAGCGGTACACAGTCGACGGTTCACGGTTCAAAGAAGAGAAAAAAATAACGCTGAGACGCCGAGTGCGCCGAGGAAACGCGGAGGCGAAGGCGGCCCCGGTTTAGGACGAAGTTCGTGACTTACTGATGCCGCGTAGGCTACTCTGCGGTGAGTTAACTGGAGGCAAGCGATGAAGAGTATCTTGATGGCCGCGGCACTATGTTTGGTTTTCGCCATGGCGGGTGTTGCTCAGCAGAGCTCTGCTGACACGCCAGCGACGAAGGAAGATATTCAAAGATATCTCGACGTTATGCACTCCCGAGAAATGATGGCGCAGATGGTTGATGCCATGACCAAACCGATGCACCAGATGATTCACGAGCAATACCTAAAAGACAAAGATAAACTTCCCGCCGATTTTGAAGCGCGCATGAACAAGATGATGGATGACACGATGAAATCATTTCCGTGGGAAGAAATGCTGCAGACTATGGTGCCTGTCTATCAGAAACATTTCACAAAAGGCGACATTGACGGTGTCGTGGCCTTCTATGCATCGCCCACGGGCCAGAAGCTCCTGAGGGAAATGCCCACCCTGATGGGGGAATCCATGCAGGCCATCATGCCACTATTGGGAAAGCAAATGGACGCGATGCAGCAGCGCATGCAGCAAGAGGTCGCGGAGATGGTGAAGGACTCCGAGAAAAAACCTGCCCCAGACGCAAAAGCCACGCCAAACTGACCAGACGATCTAATTTGATTTACGAACCTCGTGTTTGCTACCGCACGACGCCGGAGAGTGGGCTGGAGGCGGTGGCGTAGAGGCGCTTGGGCATGCGGCCGGCGAGGACGGCATCGTGAATGGTTTCGGCCCTCCTCCATGCGCTGACGGATGTGACTTGGCATTTTCTGTTCCGGACGACGCGAGGCGACCGCATTGTTTGATTACTTGTATCGAAACACCAAGTCCATGGCCCCGCCCATTCGCTGAGTTAGCGAGGGCCTTCTAAACCTCAAGCTGCAAGCCGCGACCTCGTTCTCGGTCCATATATTTGTACTTGACAATAGTTGTTGATAACAGATAATATGATTGGGATGAGTTTGGGAGATTGCATGTCACGAACATTGGCAGTTATTCTTGCTGTTTCCGCTTCTATCGGACCTGCCGTGCCCCAAGGGCGGCTAGTTGCCCAGCCACTTAGAGATGCGGCGTGCGAGGGAGCGGCGGTTCATTCTCGCATCACCTTTCCGTCCAATTCTAAGTTGTTTGTTGTTCTTGACAGCCCGATCGCGGTCCGGGCAGCAAAGGAGGGAGAGCCGGTCTACTTTCACACGATATCGCCGCTCGCAGAAAAGAACGGGTTTATCGTCCCCATCAATTCATTCGGCCAAGGTGCGCTGCTCATGGAAGTCGCGCCTTCTGGACACGCAAAGCACAGCAAGGCAGTGCGCCTCAGCATGACGTCACTCGTTTTGCCCACCGGAGACACTCTATTTCTTAGAGGCAGTTCACGGTGGATTGGAGTGAATAAGAGTCGCGGCCGGTTCAGTATGGTCAAGGCAGGAGACACCGCGATCGCCGTCGCAACAGTGGGCGCAGTTGCGGGTCTAGGTAAAGGGGCAATCTGGGGGGCGGGCGCGGGCGGATTATTTGGCCTGGCCGTGGGATTCTTCTCGCACCGTGCCCCGGCGGAAATACCCCGGGGAACATTGCTCGAAATCTCGGTCGAACCAGGACAAGTTTTTGACGGCAATACGCTGCTCGAGAACGGCGAGGGGGCGGACGCCTTGCAAAAACCGCAAGACGTGCCGGAATACGCGGCTGCCCGAACATCGCCCCGACCGGAATGTTCGCCTGCGTCCGGGGCGCAAGGGAACAATCGCTGATTGGTATAATTCGATCTTATGGCTAACTTACTCGAGCGCGAAATCGCGCAAACCAAGCCCCTGACGCTGATCGATCGAGCAGCAGCTAACTTGCATCGCACGGCCGCGATTCTTCTGCAGGAGGTGGCCGCTTATCTCAAGGCAAAGAGCTTGTCGCCCAGGCAGTACAACATACTCCGCATCCTGCGTGGAGCAGGTGATGAAGGGCTACGCTGCGGTGAGATTGCGTCGCGGTTGGTGACGCCAGATCCCGATACAACACGTCTGCTGGATCGTCTGGCGGCACGTAAATGGATACATCGAAGGCATGGTCTGCAGGACCGGCGCATCGTGCGTGTCCGGATCACCCCCTCAGGATTAGCGCTGCTCGCTTCGCTGGAAAAAACGGTGCAGCGCATTCAAAACCGTCAGTTCCATCATTTGAAGCTAACCGACTTAAACAAATTGGTATCGTTACTCGAATCTTTACGTGAACGGAAAAATCGAACATGACCCTCGAAAACAAGAAGATCGTCGTGGTGGGTGGGAGTTCTGGGATGGGCCTAGCTACCGCTAAGAATTTGGCGGAAGCACAAGCTCATGTGGTGATCGCCAGCCGCTCGGCGGAAAAACTGGCGCGCGCAAAAACGTACATCGGGAAACCGGTAGAAACGCGTGCGCTGGACATCCGGGAAGAGCGGCAGGTGGCCGATTTTTTTCGTTCGCTCGGAGCTTTTGACCATCTGGTGATTGCGGCCGCGGATGCCGTGCTGGGTCCGTTCCTCGATCTCGATATCCAGACTGCCCAAGACTTTTTCAACAGCAAATTCTGGGGAGCTTATCGCGTGGCGCGTTATGGAGCGCCTCATCTCCGCAGAGATGGCTCCATTACATTTTTCTCCGGCGCTGCCAGCCAGCGTGGTACGCCCGGGCTTTCGGCTGGAAGCGCCATCAACGCCGCCATCGAGGCGCTGGACCGTACTCTCGCGGTGGAATTGGCGCCCATTCGCGTTAACACGGTTGCTCCCGGCCTGGTCGAGACTCCTGTGTGGCTGGGCATCATGGGAGAAGAACAAAAGCAGGCATTGTTCAAAGACGCCGCCGCAAAATTGCCGCTCAAAAGAATCGGTACGGCCGAGGAAATCGCGCACACCGTTCGATATCTCATCGAGAACACGTACACAACCGGATCGGTTCTATTTCCAGATGGGGGCTACTTACAAGTTTGAGCCGCTTATCCACACCAGTCAGAGAAAGGAAATTTGAATATGTCGCACACGGTTCGTTTTTCCTTCGGATGGATTCTGCTCTTGATCTTGTCCGCGTTGCCGCTGGCAACCCAGGCAGAACAAGAAATACAGCATCCTCACGGAGAGTATCTAAACATTCTGGGCAAGAAGATCTGGTACGAGAGCGCTGGTAACGGAGAGCCACTGCTGCTGATCGCCGGTGCAGGGGGATCTCACGACTACTTCCATCCCTTCTTCGACCAGCTCTCTCGTTCTTCCCGCGTGATCTATTACGACGGTTTTGGCCGGGGAAACTCTGAGCACACCAAGTCGCCTTCCGAATATTCCTTCCAGCATGACGTGGACGAGATTGAAGCCTTGCGCCAAGCTCTGCATCTGGGGAAAATCATCGTCTATGGCCACTCTTATGGCGGGTTCGTAGCACAAGGGTATGCGCTGAAGTATCCGGGCTCGGTCAGCAAGCTCATCGTTTCCAACATCTTCACATGCGCCGCCGATTACCAGGCCAGCGTGGATTTCGACAACGAACAGCTCAGGGAGCTCTTCCCAGAGTTGTGGGAGCGGCTAGTCGAACTGCGCTCGCGCGGGTTGCTCTCCACCGCGCCGGAGATTCAGCAAGCCTCGGCAGAATTCTTCATTCCAACCTTGGAACTGGTTTTTTTCTATAATCCCCAATCTGCCCAGTTGGTGGCTCCGTTATTCAATGAACACAATTTCAGTGCCGAGCAGTGGTACGCGCTAATCGGTCCTGACGGCGACTTCAAAGTAGGCGGCGACATCGGCAAGCTCGATTTCCGTCCGCAGCTTTCCTCCATCAAGGCTCCTTTTCTGGTGATCGCGGGGCGCAGAGATGGAGTGGTGATCCCGCGGCTGTCAACCCAGTTCAAAAAGTACGCACCGCAAGCCAAATTCGTGATGTTCGAGCATAGCGGCCATTATCCCTTCGTCGAAGAAAATCAGCAGTTCATTAAGACGATAGAGACTTTTCTGAAGTAACAGCAAATCGGAATTGAAGGCCGCCTGGCCCGCCTCCTTTTCAATTTCGCGGCACACAGTTCCCCCAACGGCGGCTTCTGACCTAGCGCACGACGCCAGAGAGCGGGCTGGAGGCGGCGGCGTAGAGGCGCTTGGGCATGCGGCCGGCGAGGAAGGCTTGGCGGCCGGCGAGGGTGGCGTTCTTCATAGCTTCGGCCATGAGGACGGCGTCCGCAGCTTCGGCGATGGCGGTGTTCATGAGGATGCCATCGGCGCCGAGTTCCATGGCCATAGCGGCGTCGGAGGCCGTGCCTACGCCGGCGTCAACGATCATGGGAACTTCGGTGATGCGTTCGCGCAGGATGCGGAGGTTGGAGGGATTCTGGATGCCGAGGCCCGAGCCGATGGGCGCGGCGAGGGGCATGACGGCGGCGGCGCCAGCGTCAATGAGCTTGCGCGCGGCGATAAGATCGTCGTTGGTGTAAGGAAGGACGACGAAGCCCTCCTTGACGAGAACGCGGGTGGCTTCGATGAGCTGCTCGGTGTCCGGGAACAGGGTTTGCTGGTCGCCAATGACTTCGAGCTTGACCCAGTTGGAGAGACCCACTTCGCGGCCGAGGCGCGCAGTGCGGATGGCTTCTTCGGCGGTGTAGCAAGCGGCGGTGTTCGGCAAGATGAAGATTTTATCGCGATCAATATAATCGAGGAGCGATTCTTTCGATTTGTCCGTGAGGTTGACACGGCGCACCGCGACGGTAACCATGTCCGCTCCAGAGGCGGCATGAGCGCGCGCCATTTCCTGGAAGCTGCGGTATTTGCCTGTTCCGACAATCAAGCGCGATTTGAAGGCGCGGCCGGCGATTACCAAGTTATCTGTGGCCGCTGAGCGGCCAAGTTCATCTGCCATAAATGCCTCCAAGGGGATTCTAGACCTCGGCGGACGTGGAGACAAATGCGGATAGGAAAGGATTCAACGCAGAGATCACAGAGGCACAGAGTTCGCAGGGACGGAAAGACAACGCAGGGAAAAACAAAAGCGGCAGAGCACAAAGGCGCAGAGCAGGCATGAGCAAAGGATTCAATCTTGGAAGATGGGGCGAGGCTCGGCGACGTCGGCGTAGAGGGATTCGATGATGCCCTTGTACTGCTGCTCGACGACGCGGCGCTTGAGCTTCATGGTAAAGGTGAGCGCACCGTTATCGAAGGTGAAATCCTCGGAGAGCAACGCGAAGCGCTTGATGGTTTCGTACTGGGCGAGATTTGCTGTGAGGCGTTTTATCTCGCCTTCGATGAGCGCGCGTACCCAGGGATGCGCGGCCATCTCGGTGTTTGAGGAGAACGTAATTCCCTGCTCCGCGGCTCTTGCAGAAACGGAGGCATGATTGGGAACGAGAAGCGCGACGATAAATTTGCGCCGATCGCCGACGACGATGGCGTTCAGGATGTATGGGCTGGTCTTCAGGGAATTTTCGATGGGCTGCGGCGCAACGAACTTTCCGGCGGCGGTCTTGAGCAAATCTTTCTTGCGATCGGTGATGAAAAGATAATTGTCTTTATCGATATAACCGATGTCTCCGGTCTTGAACCAGCCGTCCGCGCTAAGGACCTCGCGCGTGGCTTCGGGATCTTTGTAATAGCCCTGCATGACACAAGGACCTTTGGCGAGGATCTCGCCGTCTTCGGCGATACGGAGTTGCACGTTGGGGATGGGCCGGCCGGAGCTGCCGACGCGGTTCTGTGGATAATTCGATGTGAGCACGGGCGAGGTTTCCGTCAAACCGTAACCTTGATAGATTGGAATGCCGACGGCCCAGAAGAATTCCGCGAGATCCTTGGAGAGCGGCGCGCCCCCGGACATGACGATGCGCAAATGGCCGCCGGTGCCAGCACGGATTTTTGAGTAAACGAGTTTATTCGCGACGGCCCATTTCAACCGCAGAATAATGCCTGCGCTTTTCTCACCGCAGCGCCAGAGAGCAGATTGCTTCGCGACTTCCAGGGACCAATCGAAAATTCTTCGCTTCGCACCGGTCGTCTTGCTGCCCTGTTCCATGAGACGGGCGTAGATTTTTTCAAAGAAGCGCGGTACAGCGGC
The DNA here is from genome assembly GCA_041476465.1 of Candidatus Acidiferrum sp. GTDB lineage: Bacteria > Acidobacteriota > Terriglobia > Acidiferrales > UBA7541 > Acidiferrum. Next base: position 32,256 of record JBGOTL010000005.1, read on the forward strand.
GAGGACCGTGGGATGAAGATCGAACAGCGCCTGGCCGACCTGCTCGGGGGCTTCGACATAGGCGATCGTCGCTCCATGCATGAGGTAGACGTAATCGAGCATGCGACCGTAAACGTGTGCGAGCGGGAGAAAGGATAGCGCGAGATCCGAACCGTTCTTCAGATCGAAACCGATACAGGAATCGGTGACATTGGAGCAAAAGTTGGTGTGCGTGAGCATTACGCCTTTGGGCATGCCGGTGGTGCCGGAGGTATAGATCAGCGTGGCGAGTTGGCCGGGGAGGACCTGCGCGGCGCGCAAGCGATAGGCAGCGATTTCCGCGTCACCAGCGGTGGCGATGAGTGTTTCATAGCGCAAGGTTTCCGAGGGAAGATCGGCCCCGGCATTGGCGACGATAATATGCTGCAGCTCCGTTATCTGGACGCGGCACGCCTGCAGCCTCTCCAGTTGACTGGCGCCCGCAACAAAAACAACCTTTGCGCCGGAGTGATTGAGAATGTAAGTCATGCGATCGAGGGATTCGTTGAAATAGACGGGCACGGTGACACCACCCGCGCCGCTGATGGCAAGATCCGCGGTGTGCCATTCCGGGCAGTTGGGGGCAAAGAGGCCGACGCGATCGCCGGGTTTTACCCCGAGTTCGACGAGGGCGTGAGAAAGTCCCGCGACGCGACGAAGGAATTCCTGGGAGGAGATGGAATCCCAACGGTCAATGCTCCTGGTGACCGCAATGCGGTCAACGCGGCGAAACATCTGCGCGCGTGGATTGGGATGCTCATCAACGGAATGCAGGAATCGGGATGGAAGCGTGCCGTAGTTCATCGTAAATTTCGACTTTACCTTAGGCATCCATTAGACGCAATGAGACTTGGGCCATAACGTGAGCCGTCGCGTGAATTCACGGGTCTCCTTCGGCTGTGCTCAGGACAAGTTCAGACCCACCACTACAACTGCTTCAGAACTCAATCTGGGAGGGACCCCTCCCCCCTTTTTTTGTAAGTGCGGATTCTAAAGGAGTTAACATTTCCGTAAGCTCTTTGAAATGAACACTTACGAGCCTGCTTGGAAGTGCGGATTCTAAACCACTTAGGGGTTAACATAATGATGGAGATCGGCATCCCGGTTTGCGCAAAAAGCCAAGAGCCTGGAAGGTTTGTAGGGATTCCGGTGCTGAAAATGAATAAGTGGCAGCCCTTCGAGGCTCAGGGTGAACCGGGCCCCGACCGGGTCGGGGTAAACTTGCCGCACTCCAAATCCAAGTGTACCTAGGAGTAGAGTACCCCAAGAGGAATAATTTGTCCAGAAAAAATGCATGAGGGGGAAAGAATTTAGGGGAGAGGGAGATTGAAGCGGAGAATCCGGCTTAGATAAACAAGGATAAGAGGCTAGCGAAAGGCAGCCCTCCGACAGGGCCTGAGCGCGTGGGAAGCAGTGCCACCCGGGAGCGTTCAAGCGGAACGCGGACTGGGTACTCGAGCAGTCTAGGGATGGCATTCCAATTAGTTGTTGACGACGAATAATAAGTTGTATATGATGAAGAAGGAGGTGTATTATGCGAAGCCCAAAGGAACTTACACGAGCGGAGATCGTTCGCGCTGCTAATGATTTCCGCTGGACGAGAAAAGCGGCGAAATGGACGGTGATTGTGGGTGAACGAGAGCTTCCGGCGCGTCCTCTTGTTCTGGAGGCCGCGGGTGTTCCTCCGAATGACCCGACAAACTCGCACCAGGCCGTCGAGATATTGCGGAGACTAGGATTTGAGACGCGTTACGCCAGGGATCAAGGGGAGATGGGAATAAAGGAGAGAGAGGAACCTTCGGAAAAGGAATCGGGGTCGCTTCTTGAGATGGTTTCCGCGGTTACGAGGGAAGTACCTGAATGCGAATGGGGACGTGTTCCCGCCGACCTGTCAAAAAATGTTGACCATTATCTTTACGGTAGCAAGAGGACGGATAAATGAGGCAGGTCTTCGCCGACACTAGCTATTGGATCGCCCTTGTGAATCCGCGGGATCAGATTCATGCGAAGGCCGTCAGCGTAACTCAGCAGCTTTCTCCGGTAAGGATCTTGACCAGCGAAATGGTGCTGGCGGAAGTCCTCAACAGTTTTAGCGATGCTGGTCCGTTGCGCCATGCTGTTGGCGGCATGGTCCAGAGACTCCGCAGCAATCGGGATGTAATCATCGTTCCGCAGACATCGGAACAATTTGAGAGCGCGCTGCGGCGCTACAAGCAAGCGGCGGATAAGAGTTGGAGCCTGACCGATTGTGCGAGCTTTCAGGTGATGGAAGCGGAACAGATTCAAGCGGCGTTGACGCATGACCAGCACTTTGCGCAAGCGGGATTTGAGACGTTGCTGCGCTGAGGGGAGTTGCCCCGCGGTTCGGGTGAGGACCCAGGCGTAAAAACGACGTCCGGGGCGCCCGGCCATCATAAAGTTTAGGGATAAAACATGAACGCGCGGGAACTCGATGAAGTCCGCCGGTTGGCCAGCCTTGCAATCCTCCCGCTCAAACCCGCATTCCTAAGCGGGGAGTCTGCACAAGAACTTTTGTTTGAGGGTCAACGAACCGAAGCGGGCCGCGACCTTCCCCCGTATTATTTAGTCTATTTCCTGCTTGTCGACCTGCTGAAGTTTCCTGACCGAGGGCGCTGGGAGAAGACAGCATGGTCCATCCCGGTTGAATTCGAAGGCACTGCGTATCTGATTGAGCATCGGAAACTTGGGTTGGGAGTATTTGCTCTCGATGCGGAAAATAGCGAGGAGAAAGTCAAACATGTCGTCAAACTAATCAAAAAAAGTGTTGATGCGGCGGGGCCGTACTTCCAGTGGCTAGCCGATGAGGCCGTAAGAAAATCTTCTCTCAACGTGGAGAACAATAGCAGGTGGCTTTTCGCCCGTTATCGCTATCTCTACGAATTATTTGGCCGCACATCGGCCGAGGCGGAGGCTCGTCAACACGATATTCAGACTACGGCAGTTGCAGCAGAAGTTCACGATGTCTTCTCCTCATGGAATATACGGCTTCAATTGTCCGAACAAGCAAGCTGGATTGGGCTCGCGGCAATCGAGGCCTTCTTTTCGTGGACGGAGCACCTGTTTGTCCACCTCTCGATACTTCAAGGGCGCGCAACAACGGGGAAACAAGTCGCGGAGTTCGCACTAGAACAAGATTGGCCCGACAAATTCAAATGTGTGCTAGACATAGGTGACCCTGTCACCAAGAAATATTATGACCAGCTGGGTAAGGTCAGGCGCCAGATTAGAAACTACATGACACATGGCGCATTTGGGAGACAGCGTGAAGCATTCAAATTCCACTCAAGTGCTGGGGCGGTTCCCGTCATGTTGAATGACGAACGTGCTGCTGGTCGCTTCTCAATTTATGGAGCACCTATCATTGAGGACGGGCCTGCGCTCGCCATTATCGAGGACTTCATAGGCCATCTTTGGGCTGGTCCATTGGCCCCCGCCCGAACCTATCTTCAGGATAGTGGACTCCCCTTGATTTTGACATTAGCTAGCGACGGGACCTATGCGCGTGCCATGAGTTCCCCCGATGAGATGGAGCACCTGGTAGAAAAGTTGAATTCAGCGTTCGACAATGCGGCCAACATGGATTGGTGAGGAGTGCGGGCGGGTGCAAACCGGAGTGGCGTGCGCTAAGATGAGCGTCGGAGAGATGAGGATGAGCGTGACAACACCGACTCTAAATGATCCGGCAGTGTCGCGGGGGCCGTTTCGCGCGCCGCGCGGCACGGAGCTTTCCTGCAAGGGCTGGCAGCAGGAGGCCGCGCTGCGCATGCTGCTAAACAATCTGGATCCGGAAGTGGCGGAAAAGCCCGAGGACCTGGTGGTTTACGGGGGAACAGGCAAAGCGGCGCGGAATTGGGACTGCTTTCACGCGATTGTGCGGTCGCTGCGTGCCTTGGAAAATGATGAAACGCTGCTGGTGCAATCGGGCAAGCCGGTGGCGGTGTTTCGCACGCATGAATATGCGCCGCGGGTACTGCTGTGCAACTCCAACCTGGTAGGCCAGTGGAACAATTGGGAGCGATTCAACGAACTCGACCGCGCGGGGCTGATGATGTACGGGCAGATGACGGCGGGAAGCTGGATTTATATCGGCACGCAGGGAATTTTGCAGGGAACGTACGAAACGTTTGCCGCGGCTGCACAGAAGCACTTCGGAGGAGATTTAACCGGCAAGCTGGTGGTGACCGGCGGCATGGGCGGCATGGGGGGAGCGCAGCCGCTGGCGGCCACGATGAACGGCGCGGCGTTTCTGGGAATTGATGTAGACCCGGAGCGGATCAAGCGGCGCGTGAAGACGGGCTACTGCGACGTGATGGTGACCAGCCTGGACGAAGCGCTGCGCATCTTGAAGAACGCGGTGCGCAAGGGCGAAGCGAGTTCGGTCGGGCTGGTGGGTAATTGCGCGGATGTGATTCCAGAGCTGGTAAAGCGCGGCGTGGTGCCGGACATTTTGACGGACCAGACCAGCGCGCATGATCCGATCGGCGGGTACGTGCCGAACGGGATGACGCTGGAGCAGGCGACCGCGTTGCGTGCCAAGGATCCTCAGGAATATCGCCAGCATTCGCTGGCTGCGATGGCGCAGCACGTCCAGGGCATGCTGGATTTGCAGAAGCTGGGCGCGGTGACGTTTGATTATGGCAACAACATCCGAACATTTGCCTTCGAATACGGCGTGAAGAATGCGTATGACTTCCCGGGCTTCGTGCCGGCGTATATCCGGCCGCTGTTTTGCGAGGGCAAGGGACCTTTCCGATGGGCGGCGCTGTCTGGCGAAGCGTCGGACATTGCGCGAACGGATCAGCTGGTGCTGGAAATGTTTCCGCAGGACGCGCATCTGGCGCGGTGGATCAAGCTGGCGCAGAAGCGCGTGAAGTTTCAGGGACTGCCATCGCGGATTTGCTGGCTGGGCTATGGGCAGCGCGACAAGTTCGGATTGGCGCTGAATGATTTGGTGGCGCGGGGGGAGTTGAAGGCGCCCATTGTGATCGGGCGCGATCATTTGGATTGCGGTTCGGTGGCCTCGCCATATCGCGAGACCGAAGCAATGCTGGATGGCTCCGACGCGATTGCGGATTGGCCACTGCTGAATGCGCTGGTCAGCACGGCGAGCGGTGCCTCGTGGGTATCCATTCACAATGGCGGCGGCGTGGGGATTGGATACTCGCAACACGCCGGGCAGGTGACCGTGGCGGATGGCACGAAAGAAATGGCCAAGCGAATCGAGCGCGTGCTGACGAACGATCCGGGCATGGGCGTGGTACGGCATGTGGATGCGGGTTATCCCGAAGCGATTGCGTTTGCGAAGAAAACGGGCGTCAAAGTTCCGATGTTGTAGGGACACGGAGCGGGAGGGACAAACCTGCCACGACTGGGAGGGCCCTTGCGGAGCTAGCGTGTTAGCGGAACCCCCGCCAATCAGGAGATTGGCGTTCCCGGAAAAGGCACAAACAGTGCCTGCTTGCCAATTTTTCGGCATAATGAAGTGGCCTTGGCGAATTCCCTTCTTATCACCGGTGCATCGCAACTTCTGACGCTGAGCGGGCGCGGGGCGCGGCGCGGCGACGCCCTTTCCAATGTTGAGATGATCAAAGACGGGGCGCTGCTGGTGCGTGATGGCGCGATTGTTGCCGTTGACACGCGGGCAAGAGTGGAAGCGCTGCCGGAATCGAGGCAAGCGGAGAAGCTGGACCTCGGCGGGCGCGTGGCCCTGCCGGGGTTTGTCGATTCGCATACGCATCTGATCCACGCCGCGAGCCGCGCGGAAGAATATGAGCTAAAGATTCAGGGGGCGAGTTACGAAGAGATTGCGCGCAAGGGCGGCGGGATACTTAACTCGGTCAAGAAACTGCGCGACGCGACTTCCTCGGCGCTGAAGCAGCGCGCACACGAAGCGCTGGAACAGTTCGCGGCGTACGGCACGACGACCATCGAGGCGAAGAGCGGCTACGGGCTGGATGTCGCAAGCGAATTGAAGATTTTAGGCCTGCACAAGGAATTGAGCGCGGAACAGCCGCTGGAGCTGGTTTCGACATTTCTCGGCGCGCACGTGGTTCCCGCGGAATATCGTGGGAAGGCGGACGGAGCGAAGAGGTACATCAAGCTCATCGAGGAAAATCTGCTGCCGGAGATAGGAGAGACCCGGCTGGCTGAGTTTTGCGATGTGTTTTGCGATCGCGGCGCATTTACGGTGGAGCAATCAAAACGCGTGCTGCAAGCGGGCCGCCAGTGGGGGCTTGCTCCACGACTGCATGCCGAACAGCTTTCCCGGACGGGGGCCACGCGGCTGGCGATCCTCCTCCGTGCAGCGAGTTGCGATCACCTCGAATACTTGAACAAAGGCGACATTGGTGCGCTGGGAAAATCAGATACCGTGGCGACGCTTTTGCCGGGTTGCGATTTTCATCTTGGGCTGAAGAAATACGCTCCGGCGAGGGCGCTGATCGATGCGGGGGCGATTGTCGCGCTGGCGACGGATTATAATCCGGGAACAAGTCCGACGATGAGCATACCGATGATTTTGTCACTGGCATGCAATGAGCTGCGCATGACGCCGGCAGAAGCAATCACGGCTGCGACAATCAACGGAGCGTACGCGCTGCGGCGGGAAAAGCGGGTTGGTTCACTGGAAGTTGGCAAACAAGCGGACCTCGCGGTCTTCGAGGTGGCCGACTACCGGGAAATTCCCTATTATTTTGGTATGAACCATTGCTGGATGACTGTGAAGCGGGGGCAAGTGATTCATTCGTGGGAACGCCAGGTGGCGTGACGACCGGCGGGCGGGGCCCTTCGATTGCACTCAGGGTAAACAAGTCCCGCGCCTGCAGGGAAAAACCAAAAAATGACACGACTCATTGAATGTGTGCCAAATTTTTCCGAGGGACGAGATGCGGCGAAGGTGGATGCGATCGTCCACGTCATGAGCAGCGTGCCGGGCGTGTATGTGCTCGACCGCGAGATGGACGCGGACCACAATCGCTGCGTGGTGACGCTGGCGGGAGATCCGGAGGCGGTAGCGGAAGCCGCGACGCTGGGCACGGGCAAGGCGATGGAATTGATCGACCTGAACCATCATACCGGGGCGCATCCGCGCGTGGGCGCGACGGACGTGGTGCCGTTCATTCCCATCGAGGGAGTGACCATCGAGGATTGCGTGGCGCTGGCGCGGCGGGTGGGCAATGAGATATGGAAGCGCTACCGCATTCCGGTGTTCTTTTACGAAGCGGCGGCGACGCGGCCGGAGCGCGTGAACCTGGAAAATGTTCGCCGCGGGCAGTTTGAAGGCCTGCGCGATGAGTTGAAGAAGAATCATACTCGACAGCCGGACGTCGGCGAACCAAAGCTGCATCCCACGGCGGGCGTGACGGTGGTGGGCGCGCGCAAGTTTTTGATCGCGTACAACGTGAACCTGAACACCTCCGACATTTCCATCGCCAACAAGATCGCCAAGGCCATCCGCTTTTCTTCCGGCGGATTGCGCTACGTAAAGTCCATGGGGGTGGAATTGAAGGCGCGAAACCTGGCACAGGTTTCCATCAACCTGACGGACTTCGAGCAGACGCCCATGCACCGCGTCTATGAAATGGTGAAGCGCGAAGCGGCGCGATATGGCGCGATGCCGGTGGGCAGCGAAATCGTCGGGCTGATCCCGAAAAAAGCCATCGAGATGGCGGCGGACTATTTCCTGCAAGTGGAAAATTTCTCGCTGGCACAAGTTTTCGAAAATAAATTGCAGGCAGCGCTCTCCGGCACGCCCCTGGAAACGGCGAAGGACGGGAAATTGACGAACCTTGCGCGGCCGTTCCTGAACGCGGTGGCGGAGCCTACTGCGACGCCAGGCGGCGGTAGCGTTTCGGCTTTTGCTGGCGCGCTGGCAGCGGCGCTGGGGCAGATGGTGGCGGGACTTTCGCGCAAGAAAAAGTCGCAAGCCGCGCACGTTGACAAGCTTTCCGAGCATCTGGATGCGCTACGAAAAACCTCGGACGAATTGGCCGAGGCTATCGACCGCGACGCTGCGTCCTACGACGCGGTGATGCTGGCGTTCAAGCTGCCGCAGGGCAATTCGGAAGAAACGAAACTCCGCGAGGAAGCGATACAGAAGGCCACGCGGGGGGCCTCCGAGGTGCCACTTGAGGTGGCGGGGCGTACTGTTGCACTTTACGAAGAACTTGGACAACTGCAAGGTATCGCGGCGGCATCCATGAAGTCAGACTTGCAGGTAGCGCGATTGATGGCGACAGCCGGTGCGCGCGGCGCGCTGGCAAACGTCGAGATAAACCTGGACGGCATCACTGATGCGGGGTATGTGCAGGCCATGCGGGGAAAAATGGAGGCGCTGCGCAAGAGGCTGGATGCGTAAGCGCACAGCAAAATGAAAAGCAATTTTCTCCGGCCCTGAAGAGGAGCAAGTCATGAAGATGATCACGTACTTGACGCCAAGAATCGTGGCAGCGAGCGTCTTATTGGCATTGGCTTTCGCGCTGCCGAAACCCGTACGAGCGGGGAGCCTGGGCGCGGACACCATCGCGCTCTTTCCAAAAGAGGTGGGCGAATTCGCGTATGCCGATCTGAAAAAAGCGCGCACGCTGAAATGGTTTCCGCAGTTGCAGGAGCAGATGCTGCCGGAACGCTTTCGGCAATTTGAAAAGTTTCTAGCGTCGGCGGGCGTGGACCCCAATTCGCAGGTGGAGGAATTGGCCTGGGGCCTGGTGCCGGAAGGCCTGAGCAGCGCAAAGGAAGGCGCGGCCGAGGATGCGGTACCCACCAGCGAGCAGATTGTGGGCATCGCATTGGGCAATTACAATCCTGACTCCACGGAAGCGTATTTCAAGCAGCAGAAGCTGCCAACGTTTAAATCACGCGGGTACACGTTGTATGCCTTCGGGACGGGCTCGGGGCCCAACGACCTCTTTTTCTTGTTTCTGGATTCGAGCAAGGCCGCGTTTGGACACCGGCAACTGCTTGAGAGGATGATCGAGATCCGCTTTGGGGGCGAGGAAGGCCTGCTGCGCAACGAAAAGATGTTCCCGCTGATCAACGAGGCGAACGGTAGCGGCGTGGTCTGGGCAGTGCTGAATCCGGCGTACACGCGGCTGGCCATGCAGCAGCTGGCTCCCGAAGTGCAGCAATTCCCCGAAGCAGCGAAGCTCGTGGAACGCATGCAATCCATGCTGATCAACGTGAACGCGGGCAGCGGCGTGGACGGCAAGTTTCAGGCCGTGTGTGCTTCCACCGATGACGCCAACACGCTGGGACAATTGATGCAGGCAGGCTTGATGTATAAGCGCTATCAATCCAGCAAGGAGAATCCGGATCTTGCGCAACTCCTCGATGGCGCGAACGTGACGCCGTCGGGCGACCGCGTGATGATTCGTCTGTCCATCAGCGACGAGCAAATGACGTCGCTGATCCGGCGGAACACTTTCGCGCTAAAGATGTAGGGCCGCGTGCTCTCGCCGGCGAAGCGCGTTAGGCGCTCGCGCCGGAAATTCCTCCACGACTCATTGCTGTCAGGATCGAGCGAGCGAAACAGTATGCGCGCCACGATCTTGCCCACCTTCGTATTCTCATTTCGGGAAGAGACTATTCTGGGGGAGCAGGCGGGCCGATGAATTTGGTGAGGCGGGTTATCACGGAATTCCCCCGCGTTTCGAACTGCACGCGATCCACGCCGTTCAGGACCGGCGTAGCGCTGCCACCGGCGTGCGCGGCGAATCCGGCAACGGCGTGGAGTCCCACGGCCGGCGCGGCTTCGCCTTGATGAATCAGGGCAATTTCGATGCGGTCGGCAAGCCGCGTCAGGGTCACTTCGAGTTTGGGCGAGTCGGCGGTGAGGTGCTCGAACGATTCGTGGCACGCGGAGACAGTAGCGGACTGCAACCGGGAGAGCGCTTCGCTTTCCAGGCCAGCGGCATCGGCGAGAAACCGAGCCACGCCACCGGCCGCAGCGGCGAGCCGCGCATCGGCATCGAGCAGAAGCTGGATGGGTTTCGCTTCAGCCACGATTGGTCGCCCAGGCCACGTCGCAGGCTTCCCGGCAATCCGGGCAATAGTAGAGGCCATCGGCGCAAAGCCGGACTTTGTGCTGCCCCTTGCAAATGGTGCAGTATTTGTCGCAGCTACAACGTTCTTCCGATTTGTCACACTGCGCGCAGTTAACTGGCTCATGACCGGGCATGGACGCCTCCGAGGAAACTGTACCTGAGGGAAGCTGGCGGCGGCAAGGTGGAGTTCGCTGGGAAGTTTCCCGCTTTTGACGCGCGAATAGGCGCGTGTTACCATTCGTTTCTGCCCGAGAACGCTGAATGGAATCTGCAAACTTTTCCACCACCCCGGAGCTTCGCAAAACGCCGCTGAATGCTTTGCACCGCCGTCTGGGGGCGAAGATGGTTAATTTCGGCGGTTGGGACATGCCGGTGGAGTACCCATCGAGTGGCGGACTCATCGCGGAACACAGAGCGGTACGCAATGGCGCGGGCGTTTTCGACGTGAGCCATATGGGCGACATTCGAATCCGCAGCGGCAGCAAGCCGGGCGGGGCGCTCGCGGCCGTGCAGCATATCACCATGAACGATGCGGCAAAGCTGGCGATTGGCCAGGCGCACTATTCGGCGATGCTCTACCCGCAGGGCACGTTCGTGGATGATGTGATCGTGCATCGGCTAGGTCAGGATGATTTTCTGCTGGTCATCAACGCAGGCACGCGGGAAAAAGACATCCGTTGGGTGCGTGAGAATACCAAGGCCTTCGATTGCGTGGTGGAGGAGTTGGGCGACACCTACACGCAACTGGCGATTCAGGGGCCTCGCGCGGCAGAGGTGCTGCAGAAGCTCTCGGAAGTGGATCTGGAGTCGCTCAAGGCTTACTGGTTCACGCATGGAACAGTCTGCGGATTGCGGAATACGCTGATCGCGCGCACGGGTTACACGGGTGAAGACGGCTTCGAGATTTATGTGCCGTCCGATGTGGCGACGAGCGAGAGCGTGTGGAACAAGGTGATGGAAGCCGGCAAAGGCTTCGGTATTGCGCCTTGCGGGCTGGGTGCGCGAAATACACTGCGCCTGGAAGCCAAGATGGCGCTCTATGGCCATGAGATCAGCGAGAAAATTAATGTTTGGGAAGCGGGGCTTGAGCGCTACTGCAAGATGGGCAAGGGAGAGTTCATCGGGCGCGCGGCGCTGGAGAAAGCGAAGGCGGCGGGTGTGACGCGAACCCTCGTGGGGCTGGAGATGATCGACCGCGGAATTGCCCGCGATGAATACCGCTGCTGCGATGAAGCGGGTGAAGCGATCGGCGTCATCACCAGCGGGTCTCCATCCCCGACGCTCGGCAAGAATATTGCGCTGGCGTTTGTGCCTCCGGCAATGGCGGGAATTGGCACCGCAATTTTTGTGGAGATTCGCACGCAAAAGTGCAAGGCGCAGGTGGTTGCTACGCCTTTTTATAAGAGAACGAAGAAGGCGTTTGCTGGGCAGGTGACGCAAACGGCCTGACTCGAATCAATGGACCGCTTCGCGGTCCCCCATGGAGGAGTAGCGTGATGGCGTATCCGGCGGAGTTTCGCTACACAAAAGAGCATGAGTGGATGGCAGTGAAGGACGGCATCGCCACCATTGGCATCACCGACTACGCGCAGCACGAACTGGGCGACGTGGTATTCGTCGAGCTGCCCAAAGTGGGCGCCCGCATCGAAGTGGGCAAGTCTTTTGGCACGGTGGAATCGGTGAAGGCGGTCAGCGAGATCTATGCGCCGGCTGCAGGTGAAGTGGTGGAAGCCAACGCGACGCTTGAAAAAAAACCTGAGACGATCAATACCGACCCGCACGGAGCCGCGTGGCTCATCAAGGTACGCCTGGCGAACGCCGCCGATGCCAGCAAGTTGATGGACGTGGCTGCCTACGAAGCCTTCATCGCGGACAAGGGCAAGGAAGCCACCGCCTGATGCGCTATCTGCCGAAAAGCCCCGCCGAGCGTCAGGAGATGCTCGCCGCCATCGGCGCGAAATCCATTGACGAGCTTTTTTCCAGCATTCCAGAACCCTACCGGCTGAAAAAACCTTTGCATCTCCCCGGACCCCTCTCCGAGGCGGAAATCATTGAGTATTTTAAAGCCCGCGCGGCTGAAAATTCCTTTGGCTACACCAGCTTTCTTGGCGCAGGCGTCTACAACCATCTTCGCTCGGTGATCACCGACACGATTATCCAGCGCGGTGAATTTCTGACATCCTATACCCCATATCAGGCGGAAATTTCCCAAGGTACGCTGCAGGCCATTTTCGAATTTCAAACAATGATATGCCAGTTGACCGGGCAGGAGGTGGCCAACGCTTCCATGTACGACGGCTCGACGGCCACCACCGAAGCGGTGCTGATGGCGGAGCGGTTGACAGGCCGGCGGCGAGTTTTGATCGCCCGCTCGGTACATCCGGAATATCGCGACGTGCTGAAGACCTATGCGAAAAATTCCGGGTTGCAGGTGGAGGAGATTCCCTTCGCCGCCAAAGGCACGCTGGATACCAGAGCTTTACAGGCGGCTTTGAAAGACGATGTTTGCGCGGTGGTCGTGCAGTCGCCGAACTTTTTTGGCGCAATCGAATCGGTTGCGCCGCTCGCCGAAAGCGCGCACGCCACGGGCGCGCTTCTCGTTGTGGCCGTGACCGAAGGTGTTTCGCTGGGGCTGCTGAAGCCGCCCGCGGAGGCCGATATTGTGGCCATGGAGGCGCAGAGCTTTGGCCTGGCGCCGAGCTATGGCGGGCCGTTCGCCGGGGTGATCGCTTCGCGCGACAAATTCGTGCGACAGATGCCGGGGCGCCTTACCGGACAGACCACGGACTCGGAAGGGCGGCGCGGATTTGTGCTGACGCTGGCGACGCGCGAGCAGCATATTCGCCGCGAGAAGGCGACTTCGAACATTTGCACGAATCAAGCGCTTTGCGCGCTGGCCGCGACCGTGCACCTTACGCTGTTAGGCAAGGAAGGCCTGCGGGAAATGGCCGAGCAGAATTTTTCCAAAGCACAGTTCGCGCTGAGTGAACTGGAAAAGATACCGGGCGTGCGACGGGCGTTTGCCGCGCCGTTCTTTAATGAATTCACGGTGGAGCTGCAGAGATCGGTGCGCTTGGTGAACGCGCAGCTCCTGCGCGAGAAGATCATCGGCCCGTACGTGCTCGGTACTCCGTACCCAGAACTGACGAAGCACGCCCTGGTCTGCGTGACGGAAACGACCACGGGCGCGGAGATCACGCGCTTTGCCGCAGCCGTGCGGCGCGCGCTCGAACAGCCGTTGTAGCGCGGTGGATCAGCAAGACCGGGCAGCCAGGATTGGCTGTTCCACAGGAAAGAGATTGACCGACAAAATCAAGAAAGCATCGCGCCACACGATTCAGAACGAAGGACTGATCTTCGAGAAATCGTCGCCGGGTAAGCGCGCGTTTGATTTGGCGCCGCTCGATGTCCCCGCGGCAGATCCAGCGAAGGCGCTGGGGGCGGAGTATCGCCGCGCGGGCGTGGAAGGATTTCCCGAAGTGAGTGAGATCGAAGTGCTGCGGCATTTCACCCGGCTTTCGACCTGGAATTTCGCGATTGATCTGGGCATGTACCCGCTGGGGTCCTGCACCATGAAGTACAACCCGCGCGTGAATGAACTCGTTGCGCGGCTTGACGGCATCGCCACGGAACATCCTTATCAGCCTCAAGAACTTTCTCAGGGATGCCTTAAGATTCTGCAATTACTCGAGAAGAGCTTGCTGGAAATCACCGGCATGGATGCGATTACGCTGCAGCCATCGGCGGGCGCGCAGGGCGAACTGACCGGTCTTCTGTTGATTCGCGCTTACCTGGAAAGACAAGGCAACGCGCGCAAAAAAGTGCTCATTCCCGACTCCGCGCACGGCACAAACCCCGCGACAGCGGTCATTGCGGGCTACCAAGTCGAAAGCATCAAGTCGGAATCCCACGGACAGATCGACGTCGACAAACTTCGCGAGCTAGTTACCGAAGACGTTGCCGCGCTGATGATCACGAATCCATCGACGCTCGGAATCTTCGAAGAGCGCATGCCGGAGATCGCGGCAATCCTGCATGGCAAAGGCGCGCTCCTGTATATGGACGGCGCAAACATGAACGCGCTGGCGGGCGTGGCGCGGCCGGGGGATCTCGGTGTGGACGTGATGCACTTAAACCTGCACAAGACGATGTCCACACCGCACGGCGGAGGCGGTCCGGGAGCAGGCCCGGTGGCCATGAAGAAAATTCTCGAGCCCTTCCGGCCGGCGCCGATTCTAGTGGAGAAGGAAGGCGGGCGGCTGGCCCTCGATTTCCAACGCAAGGAATCGATCGGGAAAGTAAAAGCCTTCGGCGGAAATTTCGGAGTGCTGGTGCGAGCGTTGGCGTACCTCTTGGCCTACGGCCCGGGTCTGCGGCAGGCCACGGAAGACGCCGTCCTTAACGCGAATTACATCCGCAAGCATCTCGAGGATGTCTTCGAGCTGCCCTATAACCTGCCTTCCATGCATGAAGTGGTGTTCAGCGACGCGCTCCAGAAGAAAAACGGCGTGAATACGATGGATATTGCAAAGCGCCTGATCGATTACGGCTTCCATCCCTATACGACCGCGTTCCCCTTGATTGTGCCAGGCGCGCTGATGATTGAACCGACGGAATCGGAATCGAAGGAAGAGTGTGATCTCTTTATTGACGCGCTGCGCGCGATTGCCGAGGAATCGGCGACGAATCCGGAACTGGTGAAGACCGCGCCGCATACAACGCGCGTGCGGCGGCTCGATGAGGTGGCTGCGGCACGAAAGCCGGTGCTGCGCTGGAAACCGGCGGAAAAACGCAGCGAGTCCGCGGACTAAAAAGGAGGGCGGGCAGAAATGCCTGTACAAGCGCGCGATCCGCGCTGAACAACCATTTTCTTTTTTGTTAAGCTACATATCTTAATCTGACAGTCCAGGTCCACTCGAGCATGAGCGCTACCATTTCAGGATTGGCTGCAAAGAAGCCGTATGATGACTGGCTGCCCAAATCGGTCATTCTTTTTCGCGAATACACTTTTCAAAAATTTGTTGCGGATTTGATCGCGGGAGTCACCGTAGGGCTAGTGGCGTTGCCGCTGGCGATGGCCTTCGCGATCGCGTCGGGCGTCTCGCCGCAGGCGGGGATTTATTGCGCCATCGTGACGGGTTTCCTGATCTCCGCACTAGGCGGCTCGAAAACGCAGATCGGCGGGCCGACCGGCGCCTTCGTCGTCGTGGTCCTGGGCATCATCACCAGATACGGCATCGATGGACTGTTCACCTGCACGGTGATGGCGGGCGTCTTGCTGGTCATCATGGGCGCCACCGGCATGGGCACACTCGTGAAGTACTTCCCTCGCCCGGTAGTCGTGGGTTTCACGAACGGTATCGCCATACTCATCGCCAGCACGCAGATTCGTGATTTCTTCGGCCTGAAGATGGAGCACGTTCCCGGCGATTTTTTCCACCGCATGGGAGCCATCGCGGAAAACTTCAAAACGCTTTCCTGGCCAGCGACGCTGCTGGCTGGGGTTTCGCTCGCGGTGATGATCATCTGCGCGAAATTTTTCAAACGCATTCCGGGAGCGATCTTGGTGTGCTTTGGCGCAACCGCAGCGGTGGCCCTGCTTCACGTGCCGGTGGAGACGATTGGCACGCGCTTTGGCGGAATCCCAAGCGGCCTGCCGCATATTGCGGTGCCCAGGCTTCAACCGCAACTCCTGCTGCATCTGTTGTCCCCCGCGCTGACCGTGGCGATGCTGGGAGCGATTGAATCGCTGATGTCCGCGGTGGTTTCCGACCGCATGAGCGGCGACAAGCACAATCCGAATGTTGAGCTGATGGGCCAAGGCGTGGCGAATATTATTTCACCGCTGTTTGGCGGGTTGCCGGCGACGGGCGCGATTGCGCGCACGGCGACCAATGTTCGCGCGGGCGCAAGAACACCGGTCGCGGGAATGATCCACGCGCTGACGCTGCTGGCCGTAGTGCTCTTCGCCGCACCGCTAGTGAACTATGTACCGCTTGCGGCGCTGGCCGGAATCCTCTTCATGGTGGCCTACAACATGGGCGACTGGGAGGAAATTCCGGAAATTCTTAAGCTGAGCAAGGCGGAAATAACCATCTGGTTGCTGACACTCACGCTCACGGTGATCACAGATCTTTCTTTCGCCATGGAAGTGGGCATGATCCTGGCGGCATTCTCGTTTATCCGGAAAGTGTCGCAGACCACGACGGTGGCCAAGGTCACGGAAGATTACGTGGAAGACGGCCGCGTGCATATACTTCAGGACAAAGCGATTCCTTCTTATGTCGCGGTCTACCGCATCCACGGGCCGTTTCTCTTTGGAGTAACCGACAAAGTCTCCGAGATTACCGATGAAATTGAGGATCTGCCGCCCATCGTGGTCATCCGCCTGCGCAATATGACGGCAATTGACGCCACGGGCATCGCGGCGCTGGAAGATCTGGCGACTCGCTTGCACGATAGCGGGCGCACCATGCTGCTTTGCGGCGCGCGCGAGCAACCCGCACGGTTGATGAGAGAAGCGGGGTTTGATCGCCACGTGGGCGCTGAGAACATTTGCGCGAATATTACCGAGGCGCTGAAGCGCGCGGCTGGGGTGCAGCAAACGCAACACGGCCCAACGGTTCCACTCACATGGTAGCGGCAAACCACAAACTATTTGTTAAAGCGAACGCTGTCGAGCATGCTCACGAACGCTTTGTCGTAATCGTCGTATTCGCCCTGGGGCGCCACGCAAACGAAATACAGCAACCCATCCGGCCGCAAGACGGTAATGACCCAATCTGTCTCCCGGCCGCCCGCCGGTGAATCGTTGCTGAGGTAGGTCGAGAGTCCGCGCTGGCCGTTCAGGCTTACGCGCGCCGGCGCATGGAGCACTTTCATCGCCGGATTTTCACTTTGCAGATTCTTGAGCAATTGCTGGGTGTTATTTTCGAGCGCGTCAGAAGCGTTTGCATCTCCCTGCAATTCCGCCATATTGATGATCACGCCATAAGCCAAAGATGCCTGACCGTTACTTCCTTTTCCTACACCGCCATCCGGGGCTAGAGAAACGCCGTCTCCCTCGCCGTATTTCTTCCAGTTGTCCGGGAACTTAAGGCTGAATTCGCGGCCCTGGTAACTCGTGAAGCTTCCCGAGGGAAGTGCGGGCTTTCCACCTGGTCCGGCGCCCGCGGCGCCGGGTGTACCTTTCTTCACGACGGGGAGGGCCAAGAGGTCGCGCTTGATGGTTTCAAATTCAGCTGAGTCGCGCTTGGCATTGGCAGGTGGACCGCCTAGTTTATCGATCTCTTCATCCACGCGGGCCAGGCGATTTTCAGGATTCGGATGGTCTGAAAAAAATTGCGGTGGATTCTTGCCTTTCGTCTCGGCCTCAAGTTTTTCGAAGAATTGCGCCAGCGCGCGAGGGTCGTAGCCCGTGTCATAGAGCACCTGTGTGCCCATCACGTCCGCTTGTGTTTCCGCCGAGCGGGAGTAGTGAAGCAAGAGCGATCCGGCACCAAGTGCCACGCCCTGCGTAAGCAGCGCGCCACCGGCGCTGCCCCCGAACAATCCGCCAAAAATACCGGCCGCCCCCTGGGCAACCGATGCTTTTGAAGCCTGCGCGGTTCCATGCCGCAGCGCCACGTGGGAAAGTTCATGCGCCATGACGCCAGCCAACTGCGATTCGTTATCGGCAGACTCGATCGCGCCACGATTCACGAAGACATACCCTCCGGGAAGAGCGAACGCATTGATCTCCTTGTCGTTCACGCAGTGGAACTCCCAGGGATACTGCACGCCATTTGTGGGGAGTTTGGATGCCAGCTTCAATCCGAGCTGGGTGAGATAGGCGTCAACTTTCGGGGCGTTACAGAGCGTGAACTGTTTTTCTGCCTGCGAGGCAAATTGCTTTCCCTCCTGAATATCCGTCTGCGGAGAATAAATATTCCAGGGCGGCTTCAAATGTGTGCGCTGCGCAAACGCTCCGGGGACCAAGAGAAAACCGAGAACACCCTGGACCAAAATAGCGCATGCGATGGCGCGGCGCTTTAGCGGCAGTCCGCGATCACAATTTTTCCTGGCGGCTTGGAATGTCATTCTGACCTCCGATGAACAAAGGCCGGGCAACCAGACGGGTGCAGTCTGCGCTGCTCGACGCAATGGCACGCGAGCTCAGCTGGCCGCTCCCCGTGGGAAGGCCAAAGCTTTCGCTCACAAGGAATACTTTACAACGAGGCGGCGTGAAAAAGAAAAGCCCGTCCGCCGTGGCGGATGGGCTTTTCTCAGGAGGAACAACAGAGAAGGTTTAACGGGCCATGCGGGGCGCTGGCTCCGGCGCAAGCGCCACGTTGGGCGTTTCGATCGTTTTGCCATTTCGCGCTTGCGCAACGCGCGCCACGACTACGGGCTCCGGCCGGCGAGCCGGCACGGAGAGATTTTCGCCTTCCCGGACAAAGCTCAGGCCGTCATGATCCTTGTTCCAATCGATGCAAATGAGATCTCCCAAGTGAACCTGTTCAGTGGCAAGAAGGTTGGCAAGGGGATAGACGATGTGGCGCTCGATAGCGCGCTTCAGGTGGCGTGCGCCGTAGCGCTGGTCTGTGCCTTCCTGAAGGAGGAAGTCGCGGCCGCCGTTGGTCACGCGGAAAAGGAATTGGCCCTTGGCCGTTTCCAGGACGCGCTGCTGGACCATGCCAAGTTCGATTTCGAGCACTTTTTCCAGTTGCTGGCGATGCAGCGGATGGAAGACCACGA
Source organism: Candidatus Acidiferrum sp. (assembly GCA_041476465.1). Classification (GTDB taxonomy): domain Bacteria; phylum Acidobacteriota; class Terriglobia; order Acidiferrales; family UBA7541; genus Acidiferrum. The sequence continues at coordinate 51,071 of JBGOTL010000005.1, forward strand.
TTTTGTCGAGACGGTTCATGAACTCGGGAGAAAACTTGCGCCGCGCGGCTTCGACAGCGGTCCGCTCGACCTTCTGATCGAGTCCGGCTTGCGGCTTGTCATCAGAATTGATGAAGCCGTAGCCGCCCCCCATTAATTCCGTGATTTCCCCGCCGCCGAGGTTCGACGTGAGAAAGATCACGGTCTGGGAGAGATCCACACGGCGATTGTCGCCCAGGGTCAGCGTGGCTTTGTCCAGAATGCCGAGCAGCAACTGCCAGAGTGCGTCACTGGCCTTCTCAATTTCATCGAAAAGCAAAAAGGACAGCTTTAGCTTGTCCGTGTGCGAAGCGGCTAGCGCTTCCTGGGTGATCAGCGGATGGGTTTCACGGTGACCGAGATATCCCGGGGGTGAACCGATGAGTTTGGCAATTTCGTGGGAGTGCTGGAATTCCGCGCAGTCGATCTTGATCACCGCGCGCGGGTCCCCGAACAGAATCTCTGCAGCTGCTTCGACGATACGGGTCTTGCCCGAACCGGTCGGCCCAAGGAAGAGCAAGTTGCCCACCGGGCGCCCCGGCGAGTTCAAACCGGCGCAGAAGACTTGGTAGAGGTCTACCAGGGCCTGCACGCCTTCTTCCTGGCCCACGATCTTGGCACTCAGGGCGCTGTGGAAGTCTCGCGTGTCGTTGCTGCGGATGCTGGGGTCCAACTGTTGTCGAACGGCTGCTTTCATGTGTCTTGATCCTCAGTTGCGTCGGGCTCCCCCGAACACTTGCTGCGTCTCAGCAACACGGCAATCTGATTCAATGCATGGAGCGTGCCAATCCAAGCGCTGCAGGGCGGAATAGTAAAGCGGTGGAATCTCAACAAGATACAAAGGGTACAGTTAAGGAGACTGTCTCAAGGCGTGAGACGATGTTTCAATGCAGCGCAAAATGAGAGTGCTGAAACAGAATGTGTCACCCGAGGAACGACAAAAAGAGGCGGACCACAGTCCGCCTCAAAGGTCTTGCTGGGCAAGTACGCCAGGCTAACGATCGGGCTTTCGGCGTCCATGGGGATTTGCAGCGGGCATTGCGGCCGGCAAGGCGCGCGTATGTCTTTCGTCTGTCACAACTTCACAGGGAGTGTCGATGCTCTTGCCGTCTCTGGCTTCGGCGGAAACTGCGGTGTCGGCCGTTCCCATCGAATTGGCGTGTACGAGCGCGCCTTCTCCCTCGCGAACGAAGGTGAGCAGTTTGTGCTGGCCGTCCCAGTCAATACGGACAAGATCGCCAAGATGAACTTGTTCCGTGGCAAGCAGGTTGGCAAGTGGATAGACGATGTGGCGCTCGATGGCGCGCTTCAGGTGGCGCGCACCGTAGCGTTGATCCGTGCCTTCCTCGAGGAGGAAATCGCGGCCCGGGTTTGTAACCCTGAAAAGAAACTGTCCCTTGGCGGTCTCGAGAACTCGCTTTTGGACGAGACCCAGCTCGATAGCCAGGACCTCATCGAGTTGTTCACGCCTGAGCGGATGAAAAACCACAACCTTGTCCAGACGGTTCATAAATTCCGGGGAAAACTTGCGCCGCGCCGCCTCCATGGCCGTTCGTTCCACTTTCTGGTCGATCTCCGTGTCTGGTTTGTCCTTGGGATGGATAAAACCCATTCCTCCAGCCATAAGCTCGGTTATCTCACCCCCGCCGAGGTTGGAAGTCAAGAAGATCACTGTCTGCGACAAATCGACCCGGCGATTATCGCCGAGCGTTAGTGTGGCTTTGTCCAGCATGCCCAGGAGCAACTGCCAAAGAGCGTCGCTGGCTTTTTCGATCTCGTCGAAGAGCAGGAAGGACAGCTTGAGCGTATCCGTGTGGCTGGCCGAAAGCGCTTCCTGGGTAATCAACGGATGCGTCTCCCGGTGGCCAAGATATCCCGGGGGCGAGCCGATGAGTTTGGCGATTTCGTGCGAGTGCTGGAATTCGGCGCAGTCAATCTTGATCACCGCGCGCGGGTCGCCGAAAAGGATCTCGGCAGCCGCCTCGACGATGCGTGTTTTTCCCGAGCCGGTCGGCCCCAGGAAGAGCAGATTGCCGACAGGGCGGCCGGGCGAATTCAGGCCGGCGCAGAAGACCTGGTAGAGATCCACCAGCGCCTGCACCCCTTCTTCTTGTCCTACGATTTTAGCGCGCAACGCAGACTGAAACTCGACGGTCTGCGCGCTGCGGATGTTGGGATCAAGCTGGCGTATAGGGATGCTCATGACCGCCTCCTAGCAAACCCGTGGTCCAAGTTAGCATTGTTGAGCCGCCTTCGGCCGCGGTCAAACTGATCCAGCTTGACCTGGACGGTGGAATGCAAAAGCCGCAGGTGCACAAGAAGCTCCTGCGCTACCGCTGGCGACTCAGAAATCTGGAGAAGCGGCGGAAAAAGATCCGCCAGGTCGAGATTGAGGGCGCGCAGGCTGGTGATGAGTTTGTGAATTACGGGAGAATCGGGGTCCGCGAGATCCACCTGGCCATTGAGTTGTTCGCGCAATGCGCGCCAGTTCAACTCCACGAAGGGATGTTTCTTGGTGACTTTGCGGACCACCTCGTCGGTAATGCGCGCGCGCTCGCCCAGGCGGGCTAGATGCAGTTGCCGCACTTTTCCGCCGCGGCGCACGTTGTGCACCAGGTAGTAGGCGTTCCCCTTGCGGCGGACAAAGGCCATGACGAAACCTCTCTGGGGTGGCCGCGGGGCGGCCAGCTCACACTCGTCATCTTGTGTAGTGTACTTTTATTCCACTACACCGTCAATGGTACGATACGCCTACCCGCAAAACCTTGCTCCCAAACAGTAACGCGCGATTCGTACCACCCTTCCTGCTGCTTTCATCGTTCAATTAGGCCGCTTCCCTGCCACTATCCATTAGATGCCACGCCAGCCCCGCGGGTGCCAACCGCCGGGAGCGCTACGCCATAAAACCCGGATGCCGCGTTTTTCTCTTGGCGCAAGCGAAGCGCGCACGTAAGATGTTCGAGAATTTAGGCAGGGAGTTACTTCACAGTGTCCTGGGATCCCGTTTACCAGCTGGTGAAACAAATTCCGCGCGGCCGGGTTTTAACCTACGGGGCGCTTGCTAGAACCTTGCGCCTGCCCGGCGGCGCGCGCAGTGCTGGACACGCCATGGCCGCTACTCCCTCCGGCAAGGGCATTCCTTGGCATCGTGTGCTCGGCGAACACGGCAAGATCCTTATGCGTGAGCCGTATGCTTCGTTGCAGAAGAAGCTCCTGGAGAGCGAAGGCGTGGCGATCATGGAGTTCCGCGTCGAACTGCAAAAGCATCTCTGGACCCCTGGCCGCAAAGCCGCGCCGAACTCCAAAAAAGCGCGCACCGCAAAACGCAAAATCAAGAGAAAGTAGGACCGCCATTCCCGCAGGTCCTGTTCTTGTCCATTCTAATGGCAGAGGACATGCGGGAATGTGCGCCGCGCTCTGAGGAGAAACCCGGCAGGTGCGGTATGCTATAGGTTCTTTGGCCATGGCAAATCCTGTTCTGCAAGTTGAAAACCTGGTTAAGCGGTACGGCGAGGTTGAGGCCGTTCGCGGCGTTAGCTTTTCCGTCGAAAAAGGCGAAGTTTTCGGCTTGCTTGGCCCCAATGGCGCGGGCAAGACCAGCACCGTGGAAATCATGGAAGGGTTGCGCACGCTGGACAGTGGCCGCGTCTCCGTCTGCGGGCTCGATCCGCAGCGAAATCCCAACGAAGTGAAAAACGAGATCGGCGCGACGTTGCAGGCCACATCCCTGCCGGACAAGTTGCGCGTGAACGAAGCCATCCGCCTTTTTGCGGGTTTCTACAAGCGCCGCCGCAATCCAGACGAGTTACTCAAGCGCTTTGGCCTGGAGGAAAAGCGCGGCGCATTTTACAACCAGCTTTCTGGCGGACAGAAACAACGGTTGGCTCTGGCCATGGCCCTGGTGAATGATCCACAGGTGCTCTTCTTCGACGAGCCAACGGCGGGCCTGGACCCGCAGGTCCGGCGCGAAATTTACGCCATCATCGAAGAGTTGAAGCGCGAGAAGAAGACCATTGTGCTGACGACCCACTATATCGAAGAGGCCGAGCGGCTTTGCGACCGCGTGGCCATCGTGGACCACGGCAAGGTCATCGCGCAGGGCACGCCGCGCGAACTGAAGCAGCGTTCCGGAGACGCGACGCGCGTCGAGGTGCGGCTGGCAAGACCAGAATCGATCGGCGCACTGAAGAATCTGGATGGCGTGGTGGACGCGCGCGAAGTTGACAGCGCCTACGTGCTGCACTGCCCGCGGCCAGCGCCTTCGATCGTCTCTCTTGTGAAACACCTGGAAGCCGGCGGCAACGAACTGATTAGCCTGGAAATTGCCGCGCCTTCCCTGGAAGACGTTTTCATTGAGCTCACCGGAAGGAGGCTTCGGGATTGAAGAATATCTGGACACTCGCGGCCATTCGTATCCGGATGACGCTCCGGAACAAAGCCTTCCTTTTTTTCAGCCTGATCATGCCGATGTCGTTTTTCTTTCTGTACTCGAGCGTTTTCGCCAGAGGCATTCCCGCTGATGTCGCGAAGAGGATGGGACCCGTGATTTCGCTCACGGTGATGGGGACGTTCTGGGGACTCAGCGCGACCATTGTGATGTGGCGGGAACAGGGCATTCTGCGCAGGTTCCGTCTGGCGCCACTCTCAGCGGGAGACATGCTGGCCTCCAGCATTTTGGCGAACTTCGCGTTGATTGTGCCCACGGTTTTTCTGGAGCTGCTCCTGGCGCGTGTGGTCTATCACGTCCCGACTCTGGGCAATCTCTTATCCGTTTGCGCGCTGTCGATTGTGGGCATTGTGTCGTTCGGCGCGCTCGGCCTGATTGTGGCCAGCGTGACCAACACCATGCAGGAAACCCAAGTGATCAACCAGATTCTCTGGTTCGCCCTGCTCTTTTTCTCCGGGGCGACTTTCCCGCTCTATTGGCTGCCTAGAGCCGTCCAGGGTGTGGCTTTGTTTCTTCCCGCGACGTATCTAGTCCTTGGGCTGCAGAGGGCTATGGTCGACGCGAGTACCCTTTGGGATCTGCGCATCGAATTGACTTCGCTGGTTTCATGGGCCGTGCTTGCTTTCTTTGTTGCTTCACAGCTGTTCCGCTGGGAGCCGGAAGCGAAGTTACCGCGCAACGCCAAGCTCTGGGCCCTGGCGACTATTTTCCCCTTTCTGATCCTCGGCATCTGGGAAAACAAATACGGCACGCTGCGGCAAACTTCGGCGGCGATGGAATTGAGCAAACCTGCCGCCGCGCAGCAGAGCACAACGCAGCATTAGATCGTGAAAGTACGCGCCAAATTGGCTTATTTGCACACCTAACCGTTGCACCGGGTGCATTGACGCCCTCCGCCGCGTGACGTATTCTGCGAATTCAACCAGTGAGTATTCTCACGACGTCATAGGGAGCAAACATGCCGATTCAGAAGACCGAGAAAATCTGGCGCAACGGGAAATGGATCAATTGGGACGAGGCTACGCTGCACGTCCTCTCGCACGTGGTGAGCTACGGCTCCGCGGTATTCGAGGGCATCCGCTGCTACGAGACCAAGCAGGGCCCGGCGATTTTCCGCCTGCGCGAGCACATGCAGCGCTTGATCAATTCGGCGAAGATTTATCGCATGGAGCTTCCCTACTCCGTCCACGAGTTCAGCAACACCGCCTGCGAGCTGGTGCGCCTGAACAATCTAAACTCCTGCTACGTGAAGCCCATGGTGATGCGCGGCTATGGCGAAGTCGGCGTAAACCCGCTCAATTCTCCGATCGATATTTACATGGCGTGCTGGACGTGGGGCGCCTACTTGGGGCCGGACGCGCTGACCAAGGGCGTGGACGTGGGCGTCAGTTCCTGGACGCGCATCGCGCCGAACACCCTGCCGGCCATGTCCAAGGCCGCGGCGAACTATATGAACTCGCAGCTCATACGCATGGAGGCCTCCTTCAACGGCTACGCCGAGGGCATCGCGCTGGATGCTACGGGCCACGTAAGCGAAGGCTCCGGCATGAACGTGTTCCTCGTTCACGATGGCACTCTCTATACTCCCCCGCTCGCCACCAGCATTCTGCCCGGCATCACGCGCGACACCGTTGTGAAGATCGCGGAGGATCTGCACATTCCGGTGAAGGAACAAGTGATTCCCCGCGAAATGCTGTACATCGTTGACGAAGTTTTCTTCGTGGGCACGGCCGTGGAAGTGACCCCGATCCGCTCCGTCGACCACATCCAGGTCGGCAAAGGCGTTGCCGGCCCCGTCACGCGCAAGCTCCAGGAAGATTTCTTCGCCCTCACGAGTGGCAGCAAACCGGACCGCCACAATTGGCTCACGCCGGTGAATGCTCCAGTCGGGGCTGCTTCGCGATAAGCTTGAAGCAACACCAAACCGGCCAAGAGGGGCGCCCACGGCAGAGCTGGCGCTCGGTACCGCGTTCCAGCTAGAATCCCATCCGTTCGCACCGGGGGTGATGTTCCTTCCCGGCCGGGAGGATTTTTCGTGTACAACACATTGCAGAAACTGACGGCTGAATTCATCGGCACCTTTGCGTTGATCTTCTTTGGCGCGGGCGCGGTCTGTGCCGACCAGTTCCTTCACGGCACGGGGGGCGTCGGGCTGCTCGGAATCGCTATGGCCCATGGCCTGGCGATCGCCATCATGGTTTCTTCCTTGGGACATATCTCCGGCGGACATTTCAATCCGGCGGTGACCATCGGTTTCTGGGTAACCAAACGGCTGAACACTCTTGATGTCGTGTTGTATTGGGCGGCGCAGCTCGCCGGCGCAGCGGCCGCGGCGTTTCTGCTGAAGGCTGTGGTGCCGGAAGATACCTGGCGTGCCGTGGCGCTCGGCACGCCGGAACTTGTGCGCGATTTTCCGCGCTGGGCTGGCATGGCGCTGGAAGCGGTCACCACCTTCTTTCTTGTGCTGGTTGTTTTCGCTACCGCGGTCGATGAGAAGGGCACATTCAAAGCCATCGCGGGCTTCGGCATCGGCCTCACCATCACCCTGGGCATTCTCGTGGCAGGTCCGTTTACCGGAGGGGCGTTGAATCCGGCGCGCGCTTTCGGCCCGGCGCTGGCCGCGATGCATTGGGTCAATCAGGGAATCTACTGGGTCGGCCCACTCGGCGGCGGCTTTGTGGCGGGACTCCTCTACGAATCGCTCTTCCTGAAAAAATCGGATGTATAAGCGCGCTGGCATCCTGTCCCACGGCTCAGGTTACTAGAGCGCAACTCATTCCCTGACCTCGCTTGCCCGCGGTTCCTGCGGGTGCTAATGTCGCCCATTAGCTGCACTTTTGCGGGGTTACTACCGACATGGCACTCAGCATTGACGATCTGCTTCGACGAGCCGTCGAAAACAAAGCCTCCGACTTGCACCTCAAGGTTGGTAACCACCCCTATCTGCGCGTCGACGGCCTCCTGGCGCCCATAAGCGATGTGCCGCGCATTACGCCGGAAGAGATGCTCTCCATGGCGTTCAGCATGATGACCAACCGCCAGAAGCAAAAATTCAAGGAAACGGCGGAATTGGATATGGCTTACGGCGTGGCTGGCCTGGGCCGCTTCCGCGTGAACGTTTTCCAGCAGCGCGGCAACGTCGGCATGGTGCTGCGCGTTATTCCCACAAAGATTCGCACCACGGAAGAATTGAACCTCCCCGCGGTCATTAACAAAATTTGCGAAGAACAGCGCGGGTTGGTGCTGGTTACAGGAACCACAGGTTCCGGTAAGTCCACCACGCTCGCGGCAATGATCGACCGCATCAATGCCAACCGCGCCGACCATCTGATCACCATCGAAGACCCCATCGAGTTCCTGCACCGTGACAAAAAAAGTTTCATCAATCAGCGCGAAGTGGAAGTGGATACCGCGAATTTTTCCACCGCCTTGCGCGCTGCCCTGCGTCAGGACCCCGATGTGATTCTGGTCGGCGAAATGCGCGACCTGGAAACCATTTCCACCGCTTTGCTCGCCGCGGAAACCGGCCACATGGTGCTCTCTACCCTGCACACCCTGGATGCCACGGAAACGATTCAGCGTATTATCGCGGTCTTCCCGCCGCCCGAGCAAAAACAGATTCGTTTGCAACTTGCCGCCACTTTGAAAGCGGTCGTCTCGCAGCGCCTGGTCCGCCGAGCCGACGATAAGGGGCGCGTTCCTGCCTGTGAAATCATGATCGCCACCGCGTACATCCGCGATTGCATAATTAATGCGGATAAGACGCGCCTGATTCACGACGCCATTGCCGCCGGCACCAGCCAGTATGGCATGCAGACCTTCGACCAATCGCTCTTCGATCTCTATACCAAGCAGCTCATCACCCTGGATGAAGCTTTGCTGCGCGCCTCCAACGCCGACGAATTCAAGCTGCGCATCCAGGGCATTCGTTCCGCCGCCGACTCCGCCCGCGAGGAGATGGAGCGTCAGATGGCCGACTTCGAGCGCTTCGCCCGCAAATAGGCACTTCCCATCATTTGCTGTTTTCTTGCTTCCTTCCTTTCCCCCCTCTATGCTTGCCGCATGTTTCGCGCCCCGCGCAAGCTGACCACCGAATCGCAACTCTACGAAGCCGCCATCAAGGCGCTGATGCGCCGCGCGCATTCCGTGCACGAAATGAAGAAAGCCCTGGAGCGGCGCACCGAAGACAAGTCGCTGGTGCAGACGGTGATGGCGCGCTTGAAGCAAAGCGGCCAGATCGACGACGCCCGCTACGCCAAACAGTTCGCTCACCAACGCACCACAAACCGCAAACAAGGCAAATTCCGCGTCGCGCGCGACCTACGGGCTCGCGGCGTCCCCGACCGTCACATCGAAGCAGCCCTGGCCGAAGCCGCAAAGGACACCGACGAAGCCGCCGTGGTTCGCCAGCGCATCCAACGCAAGCTGAAGCTGACGCGCGGCGAAATCGATGAGAAAAAAATGGCCTCTTTATATGGCAGCCTGCTCCGCGCCGGCTTCCCTTCCGACGTGATCCGCCGCGAGCTCCGCGCCATCACCCGCGAGGACATTCCCGAAGTCGAACTTAATTCGTCTGACTCTGAGTAGCACAGGCTTCAGCCTGTGACAGCGTCCGGCGATGCGAGGTTGAAACCTGCACAGGCTAAAGCCTGTGCTACCGGTGCTTCGTTGCGGCACCTTGCTACGTCTGCCATAATCTGAGTTTGCGATAACTGGAACGCATGAGGCCGACGTGACCGGCAACGAAATACGCGAGAAGTTTCTGCAGTTCTTTGAAGGCAAGGGCCATCGCCGTGTGCGCAGCAGCTCGCTCGTTCCGCACGGCGACGCCACGCTGCTCTTCACCAACGCCGGGATGAACCAATTCAAGGATGTTTTCCTCGGCCTCGAGAAACGCGACTACACGCGAGCGACGACCGCGCAGAAGTGCGTCCGCGCCGGCGGCAAGCACAACGACCTGGAAAACGTCGGCTTCACCAAGCGCCATCACACGTTCTTCGAGATGCTGGGCAATTTCTCTTTTGGCGATTATTTCAAGAAGGACGCCATCGCCTACGCCTGGGAACTGACCACTTCGCCGCAGTGGTTCGCCATCGACAAGAGCAAGCTCTACGTCACGGTCTTCGGCGGCGCGGAAGTTGCGCCGGGATCGACGCTGGGCGTGGACGAAGAAGCGCGCGACTTCTGGCGCGAACAAAACGTCGCAGCAGATCGCATCTATGCGATTCCCGGCCTTAAGGAAAATTTCTGGGCCATGGGCGATACTGGCCCATGCGGTCCGTGCAGCGAAATCCACTACGACATGGGCCCCGCCGCTACCGAAGAATTTCATGCCGACTGTCCATTTCCGTGCGATTGCGGCCGCTACGTCGAAATCTGGAACCTCGTCTTCATGCAGTTCAATCGCGACGCCTCCGGCCTCCTCACTCCCCTGCCGAAGCCTTGCGTTGACACCGGAATGGGCCTCGAACGTGTCGCTGCCGTCTTGCAAGGTGTCATTTCCAATTACGACACCGATCTCTTTCAGCCGCTCATTGATCGAGCTGCGAGTCTAACAGGAGCAAGAAAAGGCGCGGGTAACCATTCCGACGCCTCGCTGAAAATCATCGCTGACCATGCCCGTGCGACAGAATTCCTTATCGTGGATGGCGTACTCCCCTCCAACGAGGGGCGCGGCTATGTCCTCCGAAAGATCATGCGCCGCGCAATCCGACACGGAAGCCTCTTGGGCGCCAAAGAGCCCTTTCTTTTTGAGATGGTCGAACAGGTTACGCTCTTGCTCGGAAGAGCCTATCCAGAATTACTTGAGCCCTCGGCAGCACGGGTTCCCGAGATTGTTCTGAATGAAGAGAAACGTTTCCGCCACACCGTGGCAGTGGGAATGAAGAAGTTGGACGAGATCGCCACTGGATTGCAAGGACCGAAACCCGAGGTGTCAGGTGGTGTTCTACCAGGGGAAGATGCTTTTATGCTTTATGACACTTACGGTCTTCCTCGCGATTTCATAGAAGACGCGGCGCGAGATGCCGGTTTGGTTTTCGATGCGCAAGGTTTCGAGCGTGCAATGAAGAAACAACGTGAGCGGGCGCGGGCGTCGTGGAAGGGTGGCGCGGGAAAGGAAGCGGCGAATCCGGCGTATGCCAAGCTGGCGGAAACGTTTAAGACCGAGCTGCAGTTCTATTCCTCGACTAGCGCGAAAGATTGCCGCATTGAAGCCATCATTCACCTAGGCGGCGCTGGCCGCGCCGACCTTCCTGGCGGCGCTATCCGCGCCGACACCAAGCTCGGACCCGTCAACGAACTAAAACCCGGCGAATCCGGCGAAGTGGTCCTCGACCGCACGGTCATCTACGCGGAATCCGGCGGACAGATCGCGGACACTGGAGCGTTCTACGATAAAGCAGGGTCGCAGCAACTCGCCGAAGTGAAGGGCGCGTTTTATCCCGTTGCAGGCCTGGTCGCGCACAGAGTCACCGCGAAAGAAACACTGCGCGTCGGCGACTTCGTATCCGTCGTCGCGGACGCCGAGCGGCGCGAGCACATCAAGCGGCACCACACCGGCACGCATCTCATCCACGCCGCGCTGCGCAACACCCTCGGCACGCATGTGAAGCAAGCTGGCTCGCTGAACGGCGTTGGCCGTCTGCGCTTTGACTTTTCGCATTTTGCTCACGTCGATGCCGAAGAGCTGCGCGACATCGAGCAACAGGTGAATGATGAGATTCGCCTGAACACCGAAATCGAGACTAACGTCAGCTCCCTCGAAGACGCCCTCGCTTCCGGCGCGCTGGCCTTCTTCGGCGACAAATATCCGGAGAGCAACGTCCGTGTCGTAACAATTCCTGACCCACGCTCGCCGCGCGGCTTCTACAGCAAGGAACTTTGCGGTGGCACGCATGTTCACCGCATCGGCGACATCGGCGTGCTGAAAATCGTCAGCGAAGAGTCCGTGGCGGCCGGGGTGCGCCGCATCGAAGCAGTGACCGGAGTTTGGGCGCTGGAACACTATCAAAAGCAGGCGCAGATCTTGACGCAGGTCGCCAGCCAACTGAACGTGGGCGAGGACAGCGTCCTGGCCACCGTCGAGAAGCTTGCCACCACCGCAAGGCAACTCGAAAAGGAACTGGAATCGCAGAAGCGCAAAGGCGCGCTGAGCCAGCTCGATGAACTGGTGGCCCAAGTCCAAACCGTCAAAGGCGTGAAGGTCATTGCCGCGGAGGTAGCAAATGTGGACCGCGAGGGCCTCCGCCAGCTGGTGGACAGCCTGCGCCAGAAGCTCGGCTCCGGGGTAGTCGCCCTTGGCATGCCCGAAGACGGCAAAGTCGCCCTGATTGCCGGGGTTACCAAGGATTTGACCGCTAAAGTCCATGCTGGCAAGCTGATACAGGCACTCGCCAAGCTCGTAGGGGGTTCCGGGGGCGGTCGGCCCGACCTGGCCGAGGCTGGCGGAAAAGACACAACTGCCCTAAAAAGTGCCTTGTTAAGCGTCCCCTCTCTCCTGGAGCCCTTGCTATAATTGACTGTTAGCGCCAGAAGCGTGTCTGGCGGGAGACACCTCTCAGAAGCGGTCGCAATGCGGTCGCCCTCAAGGGGTTTCCTTGACCACTGGCATGACTTTACGAAACGAGTTGACTGGTATCCGTTCGCTCTTGGAATCGCGGAAGGTTCACCCCCTCCCGCTGGATGGGGTCGGTCGTCCCTGGAAGGCTGGGATCTTCGACCTCGTGGTCACAGTTACGATGGCGAAACGCACAGCACTCACGGCAGGCATTTATCTGGGAGCACTGGCTTTCTGCGCCGCTTTCTTCGCTAACTTATTTGTACTGGGGGTCAGCGGGCAGATTACCCGGGTGACCGACCCAGATGGCCGCAGCTTGTTCATCAACGCCGAACCGCCTCCGAAGCCAGTGAAGCTGATGATCGCGCAGCCCCGCACAACCATCTACCTCCCCGCGGAATCTTCCTTCACGGGACAGAGCCGTCCCAGCATGAGCATCGACCGCGACGGCGCGGAAAAACTTGTCAAAGAAGCGGCGGAACGTCATCGCGTGGACCCCGCTTTGGTTCGCGCGGTGATCCAGACGGAATCAAATTGGAATCCAAAGGCGTATTCGCACAAGGGCGCCGGCGGACTTATGCAGTTGATTCCCACGACGGCACAGCGATATGGAGCTGACGACGTGTTCAACCCGCAGCAAAACGTGGACGCCGGGGTCCGCCATTTGAAGAGGTTACTGGAACGCTATAATGGCAACCTGGATTTGGCTTTGGCGGCGTACAATGCGGGTGAAGGGGCTGTGGATCGCGCTCATGGAATTCCTGCGTTTCGCGAAACGCGGAATTACGTGCAACGCGTGCAGGAAGCTTACGCCCGGCCAGGTTCGGGGCGTCTCGCGGACGGCTGGTTCAATTCACGCGCCATCCACAGAGAGGTCAATTCGAGCGGCCGCATTGTCTTTTCAAATGAATGAGTCCGTCGCTTCGCGATGGCGGATAAAGTTGATCTCTAAGCGATCACAAAAAGTTTTTATGGCTTCCGGTTTATTGTTGGGGAAGATTTGGGGCGCGCATGGCGGCTGGTAAAAAAAATTTCCACAAGCTCTTCGCCTGTCTTTCGCCGCTTTTTGTCTGTCTGGGACTCACCCTACTGGCCTCCACTTTGCTGCCCTTGTGTGTGAAGGCTGCCGCGACCGCCACCATCAAACGCCAAGCCGCCGGCGCGCAATTCGCCAAAGCAGAAGAACAACGCGCAGCGCTGAACAGCAAGCCCGCGGATAAGCGCTCGCTTGCCGAATACAAGCAGACCGCTTCCAGCTATCGCCGCGTATATTTAATCACTCCGCACGCCAGTGAAGTACCCGATGCCCTGCTCGCCGTTGCCGAGCTTTACAGCGAAATGGGCGACCGCTTCGGCCGCAGCTACTATCAGTCCGCGGTGGATTCCTACCAGTTCCTCGCGCGCGAATATCCCACCAGCAAATATTGCCAGGACGCCATGCTGCGCGCCGCCAAGCTGCAGAAAGACCAGCTGGGCGATTCCGCGCAGGCCACCAAGTCCTACGAAGAATTCCTCAAGAAATTCCCGCGCTCGCAGCGGCGGCGCGAGGCGCAAGAAGCGCTGGCCGAGATGGCGCTGCTGAAAAACAGCGAGCAGCCCGCGCAAACCACCAGAGCCGCCCAGGCTATGGCTCCCCGTGACAATCAAGACCAGGAACCCGCCGCGCCTGCGCCGGTGCACACGGCCGCGAAGGGTGGCCAGCCATCCGACTCGGACGTCATTCCCCGCATTCGCCGCATCAGCGCTAGCGCGATGCCGGATGCCACGCGCGTGACCATCGACATCGAAGACAGCGTGCAGTATGCCTCCTCGCGCATCAGCAATCCCGACCGCATTTTCTTTGATCTGCATGCCGCGAAACTTACGCCCGAAGTTGCGCGCGGGAATGTCCATGTGAACGGCGAGCTGCTGAGCGCGGTCCGCGTGGCGCAGAATCAGGCAGGCGTGGTGCGCATTGTGCTGGATGTGAACGGCGTCAAGGATTACAGCGCTTCGCTGCTGAACAATCCCACCCGGTTGGTGATTGACCTGTATGGCGATTCGCACGCTAGTGGCAATTCCCTGCGCGCGGCAAAAACCAAACAGCGGCAAGCGGCGCAACCTGCCGAAGACGACACGGAACAAGACACCTTTGTGGCCAAGAGAGAGCCACCTGCAGCGCAACCAGCCGCAAGCAAGACGCCGGTGCTGGATACGCCTTCGTCCGTGCAACCCGCCACGAATACCTCAAAGGCCATCGGGGGTTCGCCTTCAGGAAATTCGGAGGCAAATTCCGGCAGTGCAGCGGCTGGCATTTCGCCATCCACAAGCAAGAGTTCACACGCTAAATCGGCCAAAACTTCAACAAAACCAGACCTGGTTAGACCAGTGGCGGCGCCGCAACCGACGCGCGATGGCCAATCAACACTCACGCGGGCGTTGGGCTTGAAAATCGGGCGCATCGTGATCGACGCGGGCCACGGCGGGCACGACACCGGCACCATCGGCCCGACAGGTTTGATGGAGAAAGATCTTTGCCTCGACGTCGCCCTGCGACTCGGCAAGATCATTCAGCAGCGCTTGCCCGGCGCGGACATTGTATACACGCGTTCCGACGACACGTTTATTCCGCTGGAAGACCGCACCCGCCTGGCCAACGAGGCCAAGGCTGACCTGTTCATTTCCATCCACGCAAATTCCAGCCAGGATCATGCGGCGCGCGGCATCGAAACCTATTATTTGAATCTGAAAGGTTCGGCTGAGGCCATGGAAGTGGCTTCCAGAGAAAATGCCGTTTCGCAAGACGGCATCCACGACCTCGAAGAACTGGTGAAGAAGATCGCGCGCACCGATAAAATTGACGAGTCGCGTGAATTTGCCGAGGACATTCAGGATTCCCTTTCCAAGCGCATTCAGAAGGCCAGCAAGACGGTCAAGAATCGCGGCGTTCGCAAAGCTCCTTTTGTGGTTTTGATTGGCGCGGACATGCCGTCCATCCTCACCGAGATATCTTTCCTAAGCAATCCCGCCGACGAACAATTGCTGAAAAAACCGGACTATCGCCAGCGCGTCGCTGAAGGCCTCTACCAGGGTGTGGCCAGCTATTTGAAGAGCTTGAACAGCGTCACTCTAAATCTGCCGCCGAAGTCCACCCCCCGGTCGCCCGCCGCAATCCTCCCAGTTGAACAATCTCGTAACCAGAACTAGTCTAGTGGTGTCTAATAGTAACGCGGGGATGCGTAAGCTCTACTTCAGTTCGGC
>JBGOTL010000006.1:0-66052 GCA_041476465.1 Candidatus Acidiferrum sp.
AATTAGGGCGGGGGGCCGATCTACAAAACAGGCTCACGGAGTTCGCACTCCCGGCCTTGGGACCGCTCGGCCTCCCTGCCAGAGCAACTTGCCTCTTCAGCAAGCCTCACTCTAAAACCAAGATACAAGGGACCGCCTTCTTAGGCGGTCCGCAAACACAACATTGTCACAGATCAAAAATCCGAGCTAACATCGATCGGCACCGGCGGTTGGCCCACCCTCTTGACCGCAGCGCCGGGCCAGCGTAGCCTCGCGTGGGAAATTCTTTCATTTGCTCTCGCACCCCAAGGAGGCTGCGCATGGTTCCTCTCACCGCACTTTGGCTCCCGATTCTGCTGGCGGCCATCATCGTCTTCGTCGCCAGCTCCATCATGCACATGTTCCTGCCCTACCACAAAAGCGACTACCAGAAGCTTCCCGATGAAGACAAGCTCCTCGCCGCGTTGCGCGCCGCTGGCCTCAAGCGGGGTCTCTACATTTTTCCTTTTTGCACCCACAAGGAAATGAAGTCGCCCGCCGTGATGGAAAAATACAACCAGGGTCCCGTCGGGATGATGACCATCTTCCCCAGCGGCCCACCGGTCATGCCGAAGTTCCTGGGCATGTGGTTCGCCTATTGCTTGATCATCGGCTTCTTCGTCGCCTATCTCACTGGACACACGGTTGCGCCGGGGGCGCGCTACCTGGCCGTTTTTCGCGTTGCCGGCACCGCAGCGTTCCTCGCCTACGGCCTGGGACACCTGAGCAACGGCATCTGGAAGGGCCAGACCTGGAGCGTGACCATCAAGGAAGTCATCGATGGCCTTGTCTACGCCTCACTGACCGCAGGCGCCTTTGGCTGGCTCTGGCCCCGCTAGCCCCCCCCGGCGGTTTCTTTCGGAAAGCCCGGCATCTTGGTATTTTAGCGGCGAGTTTATCTTGCCATTCCTTCTCCGTCATCCCGACTTGTAGTGGCCGGTCTTCCGCGTTGTCTGCGTCCCGGTTCCGACCGGGAAGACCGGTGCTTTTGTCTTGCCTAAACACCAGCACGTTCGCTGCAAACGCCACGCACCCGCATCGGTGCTCTCATGCGTCCCGGTTGCGACACCCAAATAGCTTCGGCGCCTTGAGGATGTTCCATCCGCCAACGATCGGCCTCAGTCTACTGAACGAAATAGAGGTCCAGTTAAGACCTTTGCTTAATTTATATTATTGACTTAATTTAGTAAATATGCTAAAAGACTATTGATATGCCACTACAGGCAACATCTCACACAGCGAGGTAGCAATGGCCGAACACCAGAAGGCGCTTCCGACTCCCATAGTGATTAAGAACCCATTTCGACCTGGAGCAGGCCACATGCCACCTCACCTCGCTGGTAGGGAGCGTGAAACCAGTGAATTCCGTAACCTCTTGAGCCAAGATACCATCCTGAAAAATCTAGTTCTGACCGGCCTACGAGGATTGGGAAAGACTGTTCTACTTGAAACGTTTAAACCGATGGCCATCCAAGCTGGATGGCTCTGGGCTGGAACCGACTTGTCAGAATCATCAAGCATCAGCGAGGAAAGCCTGGCGACGAGACTCCTAACTGACATTGCGATTGCGACAAGCTCAATTACGTTTGCAACTAGAGAACGGCCTAAAGCTGGCTTTACAGCGGAAACTGAACAGGTAGCAATCCCCCTAGATTATTCGACCTTACGGACAATCTATGACAGGACCCCGGGCCTGGTATCTGACAAGCTGAAGGGTGCCCTGGATATGGTATGGGCTAGTTTAGAGGCATCGGGACGCAGGGGAATAATCTTCGCCTACGACGAAGCGCAAAATATGGCTGACCATGCCGAGAAAGACCAATATCCCCTTTCCCTTCTGTTGGATCTCTTTCAATCTCTCCAGAGGAAAGGCTATCGCTTTATGCTGGCGCTAACTGGGCTTCCAACACTATTCCCCAAGCTCGTTGAAGCAAGGACGTACGCGGAACGAATGTTCAAGGTGGTTTTCCTCGAGCCGTTAAATGAGAAAGAAACAACAGCCGCAATCCGGAAGCCTATAGAGAAAGCAGAGTGTCCGCTTAGTTTTGCAAATAAATCGGTCAAGACGATCTGGCAAATTACTCGAGGCTATCCCTACTTTGTTCAATACGTGTGTCGCGAAGTGTTCGACATATGGGTTCAGTCAATAGAAGCGGGACAATCAAGACTCCCACGTGTGCCCATTGACGAAATCACCAGAAAGCTAGACTCGGATTTCTTCTCCGGAAGGTGGGCAAAAGCAACGGACAGGCAACGGGAGTTGTTGGGAGTGATCGCATTGCTCCCAAACTGCGACTCAGAATTTACCGTTCAAGAGATCACGGGCCACCCTTCGAATAGGTCAATCGAGTTATCGTTCAGCGGCAGTCACGTGAATCAAATGCTGGTAGCCCTTTCTGAGGCCGGCCTCATATATAAGAACCGCCACGGTAAGTATTCTTTTGCTGTTCCACTTCTGGGAGATTTTATTAAGCGCCAGAATGAACAGAAAGGAACAAAGTAATCCGACGATCAGGCGGGTGGCCGACCCTTGATCCGCAAGAAGCTCCTGGGTGGCCCATCCTTTCTGCGGTTCGTGCAGAAAGGGTGGGGTTGCTTTTCGCTAGCCCCTTCAGTCTTACTCCTTCGATCCCGATTCCGCCGTCAGCGAAAAGATCTAAACTAGAGCCAACCACACCACTTTTCCACAAACCATTCGAATGATACCAATATAATAAATACATTGACATGCTATCTTCTCCGTGCTATCATGCCGCGTGAACGTCGCGCTTAACTCCCGCCCCGCCCTCCGTAGCCTTGGTGTGGAACGGTCCACCCTCACACGTTTTCTTCAGCTATCTCCTGTCTTTTCTCATTCTTGCGTACTCTTTTGCGCCTCTAAGAAATTCAACTCTTTTATTTTCAATCGATTCCGCACTCTTTGCGCAAAACACCCGGGAGTGGGGTACCCCCTTCGTATTTTGTGTTTCGGATTTCGCGCCATGTTTGCGACAGGATTTGTCCCTCCTTTGTTTTCATATCGATACGAATTGCTTTTTTCACAACTCCTTTCTTTTGATATTCATACAAATTGGTGGGGGGTGGGGGCATCCTCTTCACTGCTCGCTGCTCGCTGTTCGCTTCCTTTCCTCCTTTCCTCCTTTCCTCCTTTCCTCCTTTCCTCCTTTCCTCCTTTCCTCCTTACCTCGTTACCTCGTCTCGGCATCGGACCGAAGGACCATTGGCGGCTATAATGGACTCCCAATTCAAAAAGGAGCCCCCGCTCATGCAATATCGTAGGTTTGGCCGCACGGGATGGAACGTCAGCGAAATTGGTTACGGCATGTGGGGCATGGCCGGCTGGACCGGCTCGGAAGACACCGAATCGCTTGACGCGCTTCAGCGTTCCGTGGATCTTGGGTGCAATTTCTTTGATACCGCGTTCGCTTATGGCGATGGCCACAGCGAAGAGCTTTTGGGCCAAATTGTACGCGGCAATACAAGCATTGCCGGACGCGGAGGACCCGACAAGAAACTTTACGTCGCCACAAAAATTCCACCCAAGAATGGCCGCTGGCCCAGCCGCCGCGAATTTCCCCTCGATGAATCCTATCCCCCGGACTACATCGAGGAATACGTCCACAAAAGCCTGAAAAATCTCGGCCTGCCGATGATCGACCTCATGCAATTCCACACCTGGGAAGATGCCTGGATGAATGACGACCGTTTGCAGCGCTCCATCGAAAAAATGCGCAGCAGCGGAATAGTCCGCGCCGTGGGCATCAGCATCAATCGTTGGGAGCCGTGGAACGGCATTCGCGCCGTCCGCGCCGGTCTCGTCGACGCCGTCCAAGTCATTTACAATATTTTTGACCAGAATCCCGAAGACGCGCTCTTTCCCGTCTGCCGGGAAAAAGATGTGGCCGTAATTGCGCGCGTCCCGTTCGATGAAGGCACGCTCACGGGCACTCTCACGGTAGACAGCACCTGGCCCAAGGGCGATTGGCGCAACACCTATTTCGTCGAGGAAAATCTGAAGTCCAGCGTGCGCCACGCCGACGCCCTGAAGCCGCTGGTTCCCACGGATGCCACGCTTCCGGACATCGCTCTGCGCTTCATCCTGAATAATCGTGACGTCGCCACCATCATTCCCGGCATGCGTAAACGCCGCCACGTCGAGGAAAACCTCGCTGCCAGCGCTCGCGGCCCGCTCCCCGCCGAGCTGCACGCCAAACTGCAAAAGCACCGCTGGGACCGCGGCACCACGAAATGGTCGCAATGAACAAGGCGATACGCATACCGTCATTTCGAGCGAAGCGAGAAATCTCTCTTTGGATTTCAGAGGGGAAGAAATATTCGCGAGACTTACGCCGTTTGCTTCAACGCGCGCTCGACCAGCGTCAAGCAGCGCTCGGCTTGCTCGCGCAGCGCATCTTCGCGCTCGCTCAGTTCCAGTTGCGAGTTGTGCAGCTCATCGGCAATCGCCAGCGCCGCCAGCACCGCGACTTTTTGCGTGTCCACCGTCGTCGTGGCGTCCGCGATCGCGCGCATCTTTTCGTCCACATACTTTGCGAGCTTCTGGACGTACGCTTCGTCCAGCTCGCCGCGAATCACATACGTCTGGCCGAAAATTTGTACTTTCACGGGCGTGCTCATGGCTCACTCCCAGGCGGGGTTTGCTGAAGATACCACATCCGCAAGGCCAGGACATCTCAGCCGGCGCGAACTTATGTGCGAAGTTGAGCGTTGAGCTGCTTTTCGAGCGCGGCGATGATTTTTCCTGAGAAGTCGCTGACTTGCATGTCGGTGAGCGTGGCTTCGCGGCTCTGGAATGTCACGCGCACAAGCAGCGAATATTTTCCCGCGGGCACATTTTTTCCGCGGAAGAGGTCCGCCGCTTCGATCGAAATGATTTCGCCGATGTTCAGCGATTGGATGGTTTTTGTTACATCGGAGAAACGCGCACCCTCGGCGAGCAAAAGCGAAAAATCACGCTCGACCGCGGGGAAGCGCGGCAGCGCTTGATAGCGCCGCGCGTTCTTCACGCCGTAATACGCGCAATAGAGCGGCCCAAGATTGAGTTCCGCGAGGAAAACATCCTGGCGCAGTTTCAGTTTTTCCGCCACGCGCCGCGCCAGCTGCCCCGCTGCGCCGAGTTCTTCTTTGCCGAGAAACACGCGCCCTCGCCGTGTTGCATGCATCCAGTCAAGCCCGCCTTCTTCCCAGCGCAAGCCGCCGCAAAGTGCACCAACGGTGTCAAGATCCCCTTTCAGATCCGCGAAGGAGTAGTTCCGCGCAGCGTCGTAAAGGCCCTGCTCTCGCGATTCACCCGTCGCCCCGATGGTCAACACGCGCGTCTCGATCGATGCGCCGCCCTCCAACCGGTAGTGGTGGCCGATTTCAAACAATCGGGCGTTCCGCTGGCCATGGTTCACATTCCATTCCAGCGCCGCGGCCATGGTTACAACGCCCGTGGAGCGCAGTGCGCCCGCATCTTCGGAGAGTGGATTCGCAAGCCGCGCCGGGGTCGCATTTGCCGGACGAAACAGTTCATTGCGATCTTCCGCCACATGCGGGATCGTCAGGATTTCGCGGTAACCGAGTCCGATGAGCCGTTCGCGCAAACGCGATTCCGCTTCGTGATGCGGCACGCGCGCAGCTCCCTGCCGCGCCGCCGGGAGCCGCGGAGGAAATTTATCCAAGCCATGCATGCGGGCGACTTCTTCGATCAAGTCGATTTCGCGTTCCACATCCGCGCGCCACGAAGGTTGCGTGCAACCCCACGTTGCGAGCAGCGAACCGCCGGTCCCGCGATTGTGGTCCGTGCGCACCGGCGCAAAACCCAACGCGCCCAAAATCGCTTCCAATTCCTTGTCCGGCACGTCCGCACCCATTACGCGGAGAATTTCCGAGCGCGTGATGGACATTTTTCGGGGCGTACGCTTGCCTGGATACACATCGACCACTCCGGAGAGTAATTCTCCTCCGGCAACCTGCAGAATAAGTTCAGCGCAGCGCCGCGAAGCAAGCTCCGCCATTTGCGGATCCGCGCCGCGTGCAAAACGCGTGGAAGCTTCGGTGTGCAATTTCAAGAAACGTGTTGCGCGGCGAATGGCAATGGGATCGAACCACGCGCATTCGATCAAAACATTTTTCGTGGAAAAAGAAATCTCAGTTTCCGCGCCGCCCATGATGCCGCCGATGCCCACGGCGCGCGAGCCGTCGCCGTCCGAGATCATGCAAATGCCGGGATCGAGCTGCCGCTCTTTGTCAAGCGCGAGCTGCCGCTCTTTGTCAAGCGCGAGCTGCCGCTCGACGCCATCCAGCGTCTTCATTTTTTCAGCGGGCTGGGCGCGGCGCACGACGATGCGATGATCCCGTAGCTTGTCGTAGTCAAATGCATGCAACGGATGACCAAGCTCCAGAAGCACGTAATTGGTGGCGTCGACCACGTTGCTGATGCTGGCCACGCCGGCGGCTTCGAGGCGGTCTTTCAGCCAGGCCGGCGAAGGCTGAACTTTTACGCCGCGAATTACGCGCGCGGTAAAGCGTCCGCAAAGTTCCGGCGCTTGAATTTCCACTCTGATTGCGTCACTCGTTTTTGCCGAGGCTTCGGTCAGCCTGGGAGAAATTGGTTTCAGCGGGAGCTTGTAAAGTGCCGCGACCTCGCGCGCGATTCCGTAATGGCCGAGGCAATCCGGGCGATTGGAAGTGACTTCCGCGTCGATCACCGCGCCGTGCGGGCCTTTTTCCACGCCGCTGCTGTTCGTGCCGGAAAGCGCGAGCCGCGAGGCCACTTCGTCCGCGGAAGCGGTCACCTCCACGAAATCTTTCAGCCAGTTGTAAACGACCTTCATGCGCGCATTTCCGCCTTGTGCAGATGTCCGTAATACATTCGCGTGAAATAATCCATGCGAACAAGCCCATCTACTGCGTGCCCGCGAAAGATTTTCTGCAGCTCCGCCATCATGGGCGCGAAATTGGCATGGCCTTCGCCAGGAACATACGAACTGCTGCGCAGCCGGCCGCTGAGGCCGTCCCAATCGAAGAGCTGGTGATTCGGCAAGTCGCGGGAAGCGAAGGCATTTTCGCCGAAGAAGTCGCTCATATGCTGCTGCTCGGGATAGGCTTCTTTCACGCGTTTGTAGTCGGTGCCGAAACGCTCCAGCAGATGCTCATAGGCGCGGCCAAAAGATGTTTCTTCGATGCGGCGATCATTCCAAATCACAATGTTCCACCCGGAGGGTTTCAAAATGCGCGAGAATTCGCGGCGCGCTGCATCCGGGTCGAACCAATGGAAGGCTTGACCCGCAGTGATGAAGTCCATGCTCGCGGCGGCCAGGGTGGTTGTTTCCGCGGAGCCGTCCACACTCGTGAAATTCGCGTACGCCCGCAAATATTGTTCACCGGCGGCGCGCATTTCTGGATTTGGCTCGACGCCGAATACGCAGTTGAGATTCTTCAAGAACAGTTCGCTGAGGAAACCCGTCCCTGAGCCAATGTCCGCAATCGCATTCTCTGCGCGCAGGCCACATTCACTGCGTAGAAGATCCATTAACGCTGCGGGATAACCGGGGCGGTAACGGACATAATCCGCGGCGCGGCTCGAAAAGCGTTGTTTGGCGTCGGTAAAAGTCATCTGAATTTTTCAAGAGCCAAAGGCCGGGCTAAAGCCCGGCCGCTACACAGACCTTAAGATCGCAGTCACGTGCGTTTCTTACGGAAATTGCCGCAGAAAACGTACATCGTTTTGAAAAAAAACCTGAATATCGTCGATGCCGTATTTCAGCATGGCCAAGCGGTCAATGCCGATGCCGAAGGCGAAGCCGCTGACTTTCTTCGGGTCGTAGTTGACAAAGCCGTAGACGGCGGGATCGACCATGCCGGCGCCGAAAAGCTCAATCCAGCCCGCGCCCTTGCACTTCGAGCAAGTTCCCCCGCTGGGAGCCGCGCCGCCGCCTCCGCAGAACGGGCAAGAAGCGTCGAATTCCACCGAAGGCTCAGTGAATGGGAAATAGCTAGGGCGGAAACGAGTCTTTACGCCGGAACCGAAGAACTGCTTGACGAAATAGTCGATGGTTCCGGTGAAATCGCAAAAGGTGATGTCCGAATCCACGGCCAACCCTTCGATCTGATGAAACATGAAGGAGTGTGTGGCGTCGGGATTGTCGCGGCGATAGACCTTGCCGGGCACGATCACACGCACCGGCGGCTGGGTTTTTTCCATGGTGCGAATCTGCACGGGAGAGGTGTGCGTGCGCAGGAGCAGTGGGCTAGGCGCCTCTTTTGGGAGTTCCAGGTAAAACGTGTCCATGTCGTCGCGCACGGGATGAAATTCAGGAATATTCAGCGCTTCGAAGTTGTAATAAGGAGTTTCGATCTCCGGTCCTTCGACGACGGAGAAACCGATGGAGACAAAGATGTCTTCGATCTCCTGCAACACCTGGCGGATGAGATGGCGAGAGCCGACGGGGCGAACAACGCCGGGCAGCGATAAATCCACGCGCTCGCGGGCGAGCGCGGTTTCTTCACTTCCGGCTTCAATGGCCACACGCCGCTCTTCAATTTGCAATTCCACGCGCTCGCGCAAGGCGTTGAGCGCGGCACCAACCGCTCGCTTTAATTCTGGCGTTGCAGGTTTGAGCCAGTTGTCCGTGATGAGTGTAAGCACGCCGGATTTGCGCGCGAGCCACTGATCACGGAATAGTTTCCACTCCGATTCGTCATGAACAGTCGCGAACTGACCATCGAAATAGGCTTGAATCTTGGCGAAAAGCGGCGCGACGTCATCGGATTGCCCGACGCCGAGAGCCGCGAGAGTCTTGTCGAGACCGAGGTCAGAAGTTGGCATGCTCGCGAAGTAGAGTACACCGTAAGGGCACGATTTATCGTGCCCCTACGAAAGAAACAGCGCCCGCCTCAGAAGGCGGCCGCTACAAGTGCTAGCGCAACGATCTCGCCTTAGAGAGGACGGCGCGGGCTCCAAGAAAAGCGCTAGGCCTTTTTCTTCGCCTTGGCCGGCGGCGGAGCGGCGGCTTTGGCTTTTTCCGCGAGCTGTGTGAACGCCGCGGCATCTTTCACCGCGATGTCCGCCAGCACCTTGCGGTCCAGCACAATCCCCGCGGCCTTCAGCCCATGGATCAACTGGCCGTAGGTCAGGCCGTTGTTCCGCGCGGCTGCGCCGATACGCTGAATCCACAACTGGCGATATTGGCGCTTTTTGACGCGGCGGTCGCGGAAGGCATAGCGATCCGCGCGATTGGCTGCTTCCTGAGCGGACTGGTACAACTTGCTCTTTGTGAGAAAAAAGCCTTTGGTGCGCTTGAGGTACTTCTTACGCCGCGCACGGCGTTTCGTGCCGCGTTTAACGCGTGGCATGGGTTTTCTCCTTATCAGTGGGAGACAAACAGGATGCGCCAACGCTTGAAATAAGAGGCGTTTCGCAACGGGTTTGTCTCCGGTGGGACCATGTGCAACCGGGCTTCCCGACAAAGACAGTCGGGACGCAAAAAACGCGAAAGCCAAGCTGCAACACTTATCGGCCGGCAGGCACCCGTGAAGCGCTGCCTGGCACGATGTACGGGTCTTGCGACCCGCGAGACGACTTAGAACCTGTCCTTCGCAGATAAGAAGCTCAACGCGGAACATCGTTGATGAATCTTTACGTTGAGGTCCTTCGGCCCGACAAAAGGCGCCGGCCCTCAGGATGACAAGCTCTTAAAACGGAGGCGCGGCGAAAAACCGTGCCTCACAAGAAAAGTGTTTGCCTAGCCGTAGGGCAACATCTGCCGGATGGAGGCCACATCGGCTTTGTTCACCAGCGTCAACTTCTTGAGCTTGCGCATGCGCCCAGAAGCTTTGGTGCCCAGCAGGTGCCGCTTGCCGGAATGCATGCGCAGGATTTTTCCCGTTCCGGTCACCTTGAAGCGCTTCTTTGCGCCGCGGTGCGTCTTCAGCTTCATCTTCGGTTTCGATCTGTTCCGTGGCATCGCCCAAATCCTCTCGTGTTTATCTACGGCCGCTGATCGGTCAATTTCACGTGTGACCGCAAAGCGGTCAACTTATTGCCTCTGCTATTGCGACTGCGGTGCGCTGGATGCCGGTTGCGACGACGGCTTTCCCACGACCGCGCCCTTTTTCGGGGCCAGCAGCGCCACCAAGACGTTTCCTTCCATTCGTGGCATCGTTTCGATCTGGCATTGATCAGTGATTTCCATTAGCAGCCGATTCAGCTTGGCCCGGCCCACTTCCTGGTGCGCCATTTCGCGCCCACGATGGAAAATCATGGCGCGGACTTTGTGCCCTTCGCCGAGGAAGCGAATGATCTGGTTCTTGCGAACCTGGTAATCGTGCTCCGCGGTGTTGGGGCGAAACTTTACTTCCTTCAACTGTGAGCCGCGGCTGCTTTTGCGCTGCTCGTGTGCTTTCTTATTGGCTTGGTAGAGATACTTGCCGTAGTCGGTGATTTTGCAAACTGGCGGATCCGCCGTCGGCGAGATTTCCACCAGGTCGAGCCCGCGCTCCTTCGCCATTTTCACCGCTTCAAACGGCTGCATGACGCCGAGCTGGCCGCCCTCTTCATCAATCACCCGGATCTCGCGCGCCCGTATCCGTTCGTTAATGCGGATGCGGTCGGCCTGCCGGAAGCTACGTTCTGCGATAATTCCCCCTAACAAAGGTCAACAGGCGCTCATTCACCCGGATCGCCGGGAAAGGCCCCGATTCCACCCACCGCCCATACAACGCCGAAGCGTCAAGGGACAGGCTCAAAAGTATAGCATGCGACGGGTTTGGTTCGGCAAGGGTTTGGTGGGGGTGAAAGCGCTACAGGCGGATGGAGTTAAGAGGTTACCTCCATCACTTTGCCGCTCGGGCCGGCGATGCGGGCGCGGAGTTGCGGCTTGTCGCTTTGCCCGACCGCTACATCGAGATCAAGGAGTGTGCAGAGACGGCGCAACTCACCGGAGTCTGGCCCGGATATTTCGAAGTGCACTATTTTGCAGCCTGCCGGCGCATCCACGGAGGGATGGACGGAGTCGGCGCTCCATTCAATGAAAAAGGGCAGGACTCCTTGCCGGTCATTCGCGAGCGCCAGAGTTTTCCAGTTCAGCGTGCGCCCGTCGGGCCGCTTGCGCGAACCGGGCCGAGGCCCTTCGGTGGCCACGTTGGAATCGCGAAGCTTCTTGGCGAAGGCTTGGAGGTCGCCGGGGTGCGCGGCCCATCCGACAAGGCGCGGCTCGGTTAACTTCCGGAGATCGCGATCCTCATTCACAAGAGCAGCGCGAGGTTGCTGCGGGTCAGGCGCAATGATTTCCAGATAGTGCCGCTCGCCGAGGGACAGCAAGGCATTGCGCGTGCCGCGGCCGGGATGCACGCCGCCAATCGCGGCACGCACGCCAGTGTGTTCTTCGACGAAGGCGATAGCGGTATCAAGATCGTTGCAGCCCAGAAGGATATGGTCGACCGAAGTAGGCATCTCAACCGCTCCCCAAGACAAACTCGGCGCCGCTATCACGCCCCCCGTCATCGCCAAGAATATTCGTCGTGAAACCATGCAGGGTGTCTCCTTCCATCGGTGGGCAACTCCAGAGCGAAAACATGTGTCGCGGTCAAGGTGTGCCAAACCCTTGCCCTGGCATCAGTTTTATCACCACTCCCAGCGCCGTCAACACCGCCGCATAGTAGGCAGTCGTCGCATAGCTTGGTTGCGGTGGAATGTCCTTGGTGAACAACCTCCAGCAAACTCCCGCCGCTACAAAAAAAAATACGCCTTCTCCCAATAAGATCCATAACGCCAAGCTTGCCGTGAGGAGCACGAGGCGCTCGGTTTTGTTGGAGGCTTCGATGGCCTTTCCGCCATCGAGGATCCAGACGGGGATCAGGTTGAGGACATTCAGCATCGCGCTGGAACGAGCCAGCGCAGCCCAGAAGCCATTCCCTGTCTTCCACCAGACCAGGGCACAGATGGCAGCACCAATCCATCCGGCGAGGGGGCCCGCGAGGCTCACAGCTGCCTGCGTCGCTTTTGTGACCCCCATGGCTGCCCAGCGCACATAAGCGCCGAGGCCAGGTAGAAATACGGGCATATCTGCAGGCAAACCTCTGCGCTTGATGTCGATGTAGTGGCCCATCTCATGGAGCAGAATCAGCAATGCGAACCCGACGCCAAATTTGGCTCCGTAGAGCGTCCAGTAAAGAGCCATGAAGGAGCCGAGACTCAGCAGGAATTTCAGTTTGAAGAGAGAGAGCAGAACCTTGCTCTTGGCCAGTACGATGGCGATGGGCGCGAGCGGCCCAAGTTTTTTCGCCCAATTATGTTGATCTTGAGCAGGGGGTGCCTCAGCCCCAAGAAGCACGATCTTTTGTGCCTTGTCGCGCACCCATTGCGCCTGCGTGGAGTCCTTTGGCAGGAGCTCCGCGGCTCGTAACCACGCATCGCGTGCCTGCCGCAGGTTGCCCTGCTCTTCAAACATGCGCGCGCCAGCTGCGATCTGTTCGAGTTTTTCCTCGTGCACCAGCGCATGACACCGTTCGCACACGAGAGCCCACGACGCCAGCGTGTTAGAGCAGCGTTTACAGGTTCCCGTTAGTTCAGAAGGGGTGGTGGACACGATCTGAGCCGTGCACGTCAGCGAGCGATGGACTCGGTTGGTGCCCCCATATTGAACGGTCCGAGGATGTCTATTGGTGAGCCCGCTGTCATTTTCCAGGCGATGCGAATTCCCACGAACAGAATAATCAGCCCGATTCCTCCGTGAATAGGGTCTTGCAACTCGAGAAACGGAGACGCCAGCCCCACAAGCATCATCATTCCCACGGCCGCGCCAAGGCCCATTTTGGGCTCTTTGGACTCAGGGTCTTCCGCAGATTTTTCCGTCGACTCCTTATCGCTGGATGGTGAAGCCTGCTGCGGTGCGGGCGCGAGCACTGGCGGAGCAGAGTGCTTCACCAAGCCCTGTTTCTGCTCTTTTTTCTCTTTGATCGCTTGCGAAACGTAGATTGGAATCGCGGCAATCGAAACTGCTGCATAGGTCAGGATGACAGCGGCAATCTGGTAGCGACGACCGCCTATTCCGCCCGATCCCATTTTGATTGCTCGCCCGACAATGTAGCCGACGGCCAGCGAAATGTAGCCGATCACCAAACCCGTGATGATCCCGAAAGCAGAGTACAGAATCAGCCCCAGGATGGCGCCGCCCACACCGAACAGAATCCCGCGCACGAACGCCGAATGACTATCCTTTGGTATTTGGCGTTTTAGCTGGTCCGCACAATTGGCGCAAGCTAGTGCGCCGCTTATGCGGTAGTACTCTCCACTGATAGTTTGTTGGCAGGACTTGCACGTATCTGTACCAGGTTTCCCCGTATATTCCGCGGTGCTGAATTGAGGATTGGGGTTGGTCAGCTTGTTTTCGGCCATGAGCGCGAAGTTATCACGGTAGCTAGATTACAAGAAGAGAATTATTTCCGGTAGAGACCACGTGATGGCGGCCTCCAAACCGGCGGTTTCTGCCTGATGCGATGCGAGAAAGTCTTGTCATGCGCAGCGAAGCATTTAAGCCGCTGCTTTGCGGCTGAGCGCTGACAATTACTGACATTTGAGAGAGCAAGAGGAAATTGCTTAACTTTCGGCGGTGGTCGGGTCGATCATGCGGCGAATGGCGGAAATGCGGTTCGCGGGAAAGCCACCTTGACTCGCATGGTCGCGCACGGCCTGCTCGTTCGGCGCCACATACACGCAATAGACCTTGTCATCGGTGACGTAGCTTTCAACCCATTGCACCTGTGGCATGCCACGCAGCACACCGCATGATTTTTGTGAGATGGCCTGCAACTCCGCGGGCTTAAGCTTTCCCGCGCCGGGAATTTCCCGCTCGATCAAGAACTTCGGCATTTTTTGAACTCTCCTATTCAGAAATTCACGAGACCAACCGTGATTCTACTTCCTTCTGCAGGGCTTCGACAACTTCAGCAAGCGGCTTGGGGCCCTGATCGCCCTTGCTGCGATGCCGCACAGAAACGGTACCCGCTTCGGCTTCTTTTCCGCCGACCACGAGCATATATGGAATCTTTTGCATTTGCGCATCGCGAATTTTCGCAGGCAGCTTTTCGTTGCGGTCGTCGAGATGCACGCGCAAGCCGTGGCGCTTCAGCGTCTCGGTGACGTGCTTTGCGTAGTCGATTACCTTTTCACTGACGGGGCAGATTTCCACCTGCACCGGCGCGAGCCACAATGGGAATGCACCCGCATAGTGCTCGATCAAAATGCCGAAGAAGCGCTCGACCGAACCGAGCAGCGCGCGGTGCACCATCAGGGGCTGATGCTTCGCGCCGTCTTCGCCGACATATTCCAGGCCGAATCGCGCCGGCAGGTTGAAATCGAACTGTACAGTGGTGAGCTGCCAGGAACGCCCGATCGCGTCGATGAGTTTTACGTCAATCTTCGGCCCGTAGAACGCCGCCTCGCCTTGCATCTTTTTGTAAGGGACGTTCATCCGGGTCATGGTATCGGCAAGCGCGGAGGTTGCGCGGCGCCAGTCTTCTGGCTTGCCCGCGTAATTTTCCGGATGCGCGGGGTCCCAATCCGACAGCTCAACCTCGAATTTTTCAAAACCGAAGTTCTTCATCACCGCAAAAGCGAAATCCATGCAGGCTTCGACTTCGCTTTCGATTTGTGACGGCATGCAGAAAATGTGCGCGTCGTCCTGTGTGAAGCCGCGCACGCGCAGCAAACCGTGGAGCACGCCGCTGCGCTCATAGCGGTAGACGGTGCCAAGCTCCGCCAGGCGCACCGGCAATTCGCGATAGCTCTTCAGCCTTGACTTGAAAATTAAAATGTGCCCCGGACAATTCATTGGTTTTAACTGGTAGTCGGCTTTTTCGACCTCCACCGCGCCGAACATGTTGTCACGGTAGAAATCGGTGTGCCCACTGGTTTTCCAAAGATCGAGCTTCATGATGTGCGGCGTGTACACCAGGTCGTAGCCACGCGCCAGCAATTCATCGCGCAGCCAGTCCTCCACAATCTTGCGGATTAGCCCGCCTTTCGGATGCCAGAAAATCAGGCCCGGCCCCGCTTCTTCCTGGATGCTGAACAGGTCCAACTCCACGCCGACTTTGCGATGATCGCGCCGCTTGGCCTCTTCCAAGCGGTGCAAATATTCGTCCAGCTCCTTCTGCGTGAAGAACGCCGCCGCATAAATGCGCTGGAGCTGTGGATTGCCTTCCTGGCCCTTCCAGTACGCGCCCGCAACATTCATCAGCTTGAATGCGGTGATTCGCTTGGTCGAAGGAATGTGCGGCCCGCGGCAGAAGTCGATGAATTTTCCTGTGGTGTAGAACGAGACCATCGGTTCCAAGGCCTTTTCTTCCACCAGTTCGCATTTGAAAGTCTGATTGTTCTTCTTATACAGCTCAAGCGCTTCCGGCTTGGGTATGAGTTTTCGTTCGTTCGGAATGTCCTGCGCCGCCAGCTCGTGCATCTTTTTTTCGATTTTCGCGAGGTCGTCCGGCGTGAAGGGCTCTTCGCGCAGAAATTCGTAGAAAAAACCGTTGTCGACCGGCGGCCCGATGCCCAGCTTCACGTTTGGATACAAGTCCATCACCGCCGCCGCGAGCAAATGCGCCGCCGAATGGCGGAATACAAACAACGCATCGGGATCTTTTTCCGTCAGGATCTGCAGCTTCACGTTGTGCTCGAGCGGCCGGCGCAAATCGACCAGCTCGCCCTCACCATTGTTTGGTTGGGAGACTCGCGCAACGAGCGCCGCATCCGCCAGCCGCGGCGATATTTTCCGCGCAATGTCCGCGGGCGTAGTACCCTTCGGCACTTCCTGCACTTTGCCATCCGGCAATGTAACCTGAATCTGCTCCATGATCGGTTCACCTGGTAGGAGAAGTATTTAGCTTATCGGCGCACACTGGCGGGGTCAAGGCGGCCCGGCAAAACGGAAATCCTTGTTTCGGGGGTGGGGCCGTCATAGACTACGCCGTGTCGTGGGGGAATCCCTCTTGCTTTTCTCCAATAGGCAACGTGCGCTCTTCGGGGCGCTGGCGGGTCTTCTCTGCGCATGCTATTTCGGGATCATCGCCCGGTTCCCAACGGGGTCCCTGGGCCTTCTCCTCTCCGACGTCATTCAGCTAACGATCATGCTCCTCGCCGCGATCATCTGTGCGCTGGCGGCGCAGCGTTCCAGCGGTTATCTTCGTCAACTCTGGCTGTTGTTGACGGTGACACTCGGCCTGGTGGCAACCGCACAAGTAATGGTTGTGTACTACGAGGGCATTCTACATCTTCCCGAAACGGCGCCCTGGCCTTCGGACGTCGTTCGGTTCGTCTGGGTGGCGCCGATGCTGCTGCTGCTGTTGCCGCAGTCGGCCGAGACCAGTAGGCGGCTGGACTGGCTGCGTCTTTTGGATTTTGCGCAGGTTGGCATAATCACGATAACCGCTTATCTCTACTATTTTTACGTCCCCTCCCTCTGGGAAGGAGCGGGGATTCTGATGCTCCAGCGCATCTGGGGGCTGTATTTTCTCCGGGATATTCTGCTGGCGTCGGGTATTTTACTGCGAATGTCTGTTGTCCGAGACCATGCTACGCGCCGTTTGCTGGGGGGTGTGGGAATTTTTCTCGCGGTCGCCAGTGCAATCGACTTAGTCGTCAGGGCCCAGATGGCTCACTTTGTGGTCAGCGTTTCCTGGCTTGATATGCTGTGGGGATTCCAGTTCTTAATTCCCGCCGGAGTCGCCCTGACTTGGAAGAAGAACGATGATCGGGTTTCCGTGCCGGCTTTGTTTCCTCACGGAAGTGTTCCGGTGATCCCGCAGATCTTGCCGCTGGCGATCCCGCTCTTGGTTCTGCTGATGGCCAATCGCGTCGCGAAAGAGCAGCTGGTCTATGCCTCGACGGCAGTCCTGGCATCTTTCCTGTGTTTCAGCGCGCGGCTGACCTTAACCAACACGAAGTTGCAGCGCACCGCGCTTGAACTGCAAAACAGCTCGCGCCTCCTGGCGGCGGTGAGTGAAGGCACCACGGATGCAATTTACGTGAAGGATCTTAGAGGCCGCTACCTGATGGTCAACCAGGCGGGTGCGCATCTCCTGGGCCGCACCGTCGGCGAAGTGGTCGGAAGACTTGATGCGGAACTTTTTTCTTCGGAGACGGGCCGGATAATTTGGGAAAGCGATCTCGAGATCATGAAAGCCGGTACGGTCCAGATCAAAGAGGAAGTTGGCACTGCCGCCGGAGTTACGCGCACGTTCCTTTCCACGAAGGGTCCCTACCGCGACCAGGATGGCAAAGTCATCGGATTGATTGGGATTTCCCGCGACATCACCGAGCGGCAGAAAGTCGAAAAGCAACTGCAACAGTCACAGAAGCTCGAGTCGGTGGGAAATCTTGCCGGGGGTATCGCGCATGATTTCAACAATTTGTTGACTGTCATTCGGGGCTACAGCAGCCTGTTGCTGGATCAGGCCGGCGCGAACTCCAGTTTCGTCAATCCCGTTCGGCAAATTGATGATGCGGCCAGCCGCGCCGCCTCCCTCACGCATCAATTGTTAGCATTCAGTCGGCGGCAAGTTCTCCAGCCGCGCGTCCTTAACATGAACCACATCGTTCGTGACGTAGAGACGCTTCTGCGCCGCCTTATCGGCGAAGACATCGACCTGCTCACCATACTCGATCCGAATGTGGGCTCGGTAAAGGCCGATCAGAGTCAGATGGAACAAGTGATCATGAACCTCGCCGTAAATGCACGCGACGCCATGCCGGAAGGGGGAAAGCTCACGATCGAAACGGCCACGGTGTTCCTCGATGCGGGCTATGCCAAAGAGCACGCCATCCCGATCGTTGGGTCTTGCGTCATGCTTGGCATCTCTGATACCGGCCACGGCATGGAGCCGGAAACCATAGCCCACATTTTTGAGCCTTTTTTCACGACCAAGATCCAGGGTAAGGGAACGGGCCTGGGTCTCTCGACGGTTTACGGCATCGTTAAACAAAGTGGCGGCTATATCTGGGTCTACAGTGAGCCAAAACGGGGCACATCCTTCAAAATTTATCTTCCCCTTGTAGAAGAGTCCCCAACCGCGCACAAGGTTTCTCCGGCGGTCATCCACGCACCCGGATCGGAAACCATCCTCCTGGTCGAGGATGATGACGCGCTCCGCAAGCTTGCCGGCACCATCCTTGTACAGAGTGGCTATTCCATACTATCCGCGAAGAGCCCGGATGAAGCGTTGAAAATTTCCTCGGACTTGGCAAACTCTTTTGCTCTCCTGCTCACCGATGTTGTCATGCCCGGCATGAACGGTCGCGAACTCTCCCGGCGCATCAGCGAGCAGAGGCCTGGAATCCCGACCCTCTTTATGTCCGGCTATACCACCAATGCTATCGTCCACCAGGGAGTTCTCGACAGTGATCTTGCTTTTCTCCCGAAGCCTTTCACCGCGGAAGTTTTGCGCGCACGCGTTCGCGAAGTCCTCGACGCGTGTCCGCCCGCGTGAGGGTAGAATCCTTCATCGATACACATTCCAGTCGCATCTCCCGAGGGATCTCATGAAACGGCGCGCGGCACAAATTGTTCTTCTCCTTCTTTTTCCGCTGGGCACTGCGGCGCAAGAACCGCAAGTTGTTCATCCGGCCGACGAGCGCTACAAAGCAGACATCCTTCTCGTGGTTGCGCACCCCGATGATGAGGGAGCCGCCACGCCATACCTGGCGCGCGCGCTTGACGAAGGAAAACGCGTCGCCGTGGTTTTCGGAACGCGCGGCAGCAGCGGAGCGAACGAGGCCGGCAGCGAGCAGGCCGGAGCACTAGGCGCCATTCGTGAAATTGAGGCGCGTCGCGCCCTTACTACGATGGGCATCAGCAACGTCTGGTTCCTCGGCGGCAAGGACACCGCCAGTCAGAACGTGCTGCAATCTCTCGCAAACTGGGGTCATGGCGCTGTGCTTGAGCAACTCGTCCGCCTTGTGCGCATCACTCGCCCGGAAGTGGTTCTGACCTTCTTACCCGGCACATTTATCGGAGAAGATCATGGCGACCATCAGGCCGCCGGCGTTCTTGCGACCGAAGCTTTCGATCTCGCCGGCGATTCCACGGTGTTTCCCGAGCAGGTGGCTGGACCCACAAAACGCCTCGAACCCTTCCTGGAGAATCTGCGTCCCTGGCAGCCGAAGAAAATCTATTATTTCCCCGACGCGGAAAATGACTCCTTGTTCAAGGGCAAAGGCCCCGAGTATTCGGTGAGAGATCTCTCGAAATCCACGAAGCAGCCCTATTGGCGGCTCGCGCTGGAATCGTTTCGCGCGCACCAGACGCAGGCAAAATCCTATCTTGATGCGCTCTCCAAATTGGATGATGCCCAGATCGAGAAGAAAGCCGTCGCGGACGGTTGGGGCGATGCACTTCATTTCGTTTTGGGAAAATCGATCGTGGGCGGCAGCGTGACCGAAGACATTTTCGAAGGAATCATGTCTGGCGCTGTGCCATACGCGCGCCCAGAAGTATCTTCAGAGCTTGTGAGCGCGCAACTTTCCGCCGAGCTAGCGGGCCCCTGGAGTTTTTACGCAGAATTTCGCCGGGCGCACGCACTTTCTCATCTGCCGCATCCCGAACCGCCGGAAATCGCCTTGCAAGCTCCCGGTACGGTGGTGATTCCGCTTTGGCTGCGCAATCAAACCGGGGTATCGCAAGAGATCACGCTCTCCGCGATTCTTCCCGCCGGATGGACCATACAGGGCGGCGCCGGAAAATATTTGATCGCTGCGAAGCAGGTGACCGCGGCGCGCATTGAAATCAATTTTCCCGCATTGGCAGACACCCCGCCGAATAAGCAGGAGCCGCAGGAAATCACCGTTCGCGCGGAATCCGCTGGCCAGATGATTAGCCTCCTGAAATTGCGCGTGGAATTGCGCAAGCGTGCCCTGCCCCAATAGGCGGAGTCAGGGTTTTTTCGGCCGCGCAGCCTCCATGGCCTCCCAGGCGGCTTCCGGCAACAACAGCAAATCGTTGAATTCTCCAGCGCCGCGCAGCCATTGACCGCCGTCGATCACCACGCACTCGCCGTTGATGTACTCGGCCATGTCGCTGATGAGAAATGCAGCGAGATTTGTAAGCTCGTCGTGCTTCCCGAAGCGCTTCATCGGGTGCTTATCCTTGGCGTGATCTTCAAACTGCTTGGAAGGCATCAGCCGCGACCACGCGCCCTCCGTCGGGAACGGTCCCGGCGCGATGGCGTTCAGCCGGATGTGATACTTGGCCCACTCCACCGCCAGCGACGTGGTCATCGCCAGCACGCCGGCCTTCGCGCACGCGGAGGGCACCACAAATCCCGAGCCGCTGTTCACCGCCGCGTACGTCGTCGTAATATTAAGAACGTTTCCGCCGAGTTTCTGCGCGATCCATTTTTTGGCGAACACCTGCGTGCAGTTGAACGTCCCATTCAGCACGATGCCGAGAACCGCGCTGAATGCATTCGGCGTGAGGTTCTCCGTCCGCGCCATGAAATTTCCCGCCGCGTTGTTCACCACCGTGTCGATCTGGCCAAACTGTAACTCCGCCGCGAGCGCCGCAGTTTCCACCGCGGCATAGTCGCGCACGTCGCATGTGGTGAAGGCCGCCGCGCCGCCTGCGCGGAGAATATCATCACAAACCTCGCGTAGCGGCTCCTCGCGCCGGCCAACAATGAACATCCGCGCTCCGAGCGAGGCAAACCGCAAGGCCATCGAGCGGCCGAGGCCCGTGCCTCCGCCCGTCAGAAAAATCGCCCTACCCTTCAAAAGGTCTTGCTGAAACACGCTTCACCGTCCGCCTACGAAAGTCCCGCCGTCAAACTGCCGGCGCATATCGGGATTCTAGTCCATCGGCGGCGATAGAGCGCTGATATTTAGCGGCCACCGGGAAGGGGCATCGAGAGTGTTACTCCTGCTTGCGCATCAGGCGAAAGGCAAAGCCCGGACCCATGCTTTGAAACTCGGCCAAATGGATCCATGCCAGCGCAAACGGTTCCAATAACCGTGCCGCAGCGGGAAAGTTCTTAGGGATGCATTTGTGCCGGTATTGGCCGCCCCATTGCTCTTGCATACTCCGTGGCGAACAGCGAGCTTTCCGGAAATTCTTCGCTCAATTCGCGCAAAAGCCTTTGCGCGAAAGCGGTCTGTTTCTCTCTCCGCGCCGCCAGCGCCAGCATTATCTTCGCGAACGGCTGCAGATACCGGCCCCCCTGGACGGTCTTGCCGAGCTGTTCCATCCCGAGTTTCCTGTCTCCGTGAATCCCGCCGAACCAGAGCATGGCGCGGAACCCGACCGACAAGCTCCCAATGATGTAATTCGCCGATCCCAGCGCAACGTAGGCGTCATTCGCATTCGGTTGTTGCGCTATCAATTGCTTCGCATAGGCGTTCGCTTCTTTCAGCCGCTTCAGGGCTTCCAAATTCTGCTTCTTGAGGATCATGTCGGCGTTCGATTCCATGCCCGCGGACAACGCCAATGCAAAAAACGCTTCCGGGTCTTTCGCGTTTTTCTTGAGACGCTGCTTTGCAAGCTTTCGTGCGCGTTCCAGGGCCTCCTGGAAACTCTTCATCCGCCCGGGATCAGGCTTTCCGTCAATTCCATTTAAAAACTTTTTCTCATTTAGAAAAAAATCGCTACTCAGCACATTCTGCCGGTACAACTCTTCGAACAAATAACTTGCAGCTACGGCCACCTGGCCAAAAGGTTCTTCTGGATGCTGCGATTCCCAGCCTCCGAATTTTTCGCGCGCCTCATTGAATTTCTGCGCGTACAGCAGATGAAATCCTTCCGCCAGCTCCGGCACGGTAGTGAACGCAGGGCTATTCGCATCGCCGATGGGCTGGGCCAGACTCGCTGGGGGCATGAGCAGGAAGAGCAGCGCCAGAAGGTATGTGTGTCTAAGCATTCGCAAGGGATCGATCCAAATGGCTTCTCTTCAGAATAGTCCCGGCAAGAAACGCGGCTTGCCGGTCATCGCAGCGCGGTAGTCTGGGTTTGCGAAAAGCACGCGCTCCTCGGTCGCTAGCCGCTGTGCCAGCACGGCGATATGGGCCAGCGACCCCGCCAGCGAGGTGATCCATGCCGTGTGAATCAATGGCAGCACCAGCATTTCCGTAAATACCGCTGCATAGTTTGGATGCCGCACGAAACGAAAAGGGCCAGATGTGACCACGCCCAGGCGCGTCGAGTCCATCACCTGCACGTTCCAGTGTTCCCCGAGCGTGCGAATCACCCACCAGCGCACGGCATTCGCCAACAGGAACACCGCGAACGTCACCGCCGCCAGCGCGGGATAAAATGGGCGCCGCAGGAATACCACTTCCAGCGCCGCTCCGAGCAAAACCGCCGTATGCAGCAGCACCATCCAGCGAAATTTTGGCTCATCCACTTTGGCCGCGCCGCGCGCTGCCATTTGCTGCTGATGGCGCCGCGAGATGCGCAGCTCGACCAACCGCAAAGCCGCAACGGCGAGCAGCAACGCCAGGAATGCGCCGACCGTTGCGCGGTCTCCGGTGATGATGGCGCCTAGGCCCATTGCAGCAGCAAGAATTCCGCGCTGAATCCTGGTCCGAAGGCCGCCGCCAGCGCGTAGTCGCCGGTCTTCAAGGGTCTCTTTTCCAGCCATTCCTGCAAAATGAAAAGAATCGTCGCGCTGGAAAGATTCCCGACGTTTCCGAGAATGTCCCAGGATGGCTGCGTGTCGCTCTTCGTAAGGCCCAGTGCAATTTCCACATTTCCCAGGAGCCGCGACCCGCCGGGATGCAAGATCCATCCTTTGATGTCTTCCTGTTTTCTGCCATGCCGCCCGAGGAAGCCATCCACCAGCCCGCGGATCTTCGCGCCGATCATCTCCGGCACGTCCTTGGCCAGCAAAATGTGAAACCCGGAATCGCGCAGGTCAAATCCCATTGCGCCCAGGGAATCGGGAAACGTGTACGTCTCAGACACCAAAATCTTCGGCCCTTTGCACTCTCTTCCGGTTATCAGCACGGCTGCCGCGCCGTCGCCAAACAAAATTGAAGAGATCAGATTGGCCTGCGAGATATCCTTCCTCTGAAACGTCAGCGATGGCAGCTCCACGGCGATGATCAGAACATTTCCGCCGGGGTAGGCCTGCAAAAAATCCGCGGCGCGGCCCATGGCCATCGCTCCCGCAGCGCAGCCCAACTCGGTAAACGGCATCCGCCGTACATTCGAGCGAAAACCCATCGAATTGATGAGGTGCGCATCCAGCGATGGAATCATGAAGCCGGTGCAGGAAACGGTGACGATCAAGTCAATCTCATCCGGCCGCAGGCCCGCGCGCTGCAAGCACTTCTCCGCCGCTTCGCGCCCAAGTTTCACCGCGTGTTCGATGTACTCTTCGTTGGTTTTTGAAAATGCGCGAGGCTCGATGGTGTAATCGATAGGAAAAATGGCGTGGCGCTTGTGGACCTGCGCATTGTCCACAATCGACATCATGGCTTCCAGCCGCCGCTCGGGAATATCAAACACCCGGCCCATGTAATACTTCACATCGTCACGCGTGATGGTGTGCGGCGGCAGCGCGGTGGCCGTCGCTGCAATGGTGCAAGGCGCAAA
This sequence comes from Candidatus Acidiferrum sp., assembly GCA_041476465.1. Taxonomy (GTDB): domain Bacteria; phylum Acidobacteriota; class Terriglobia; order Acidiferrales; family UBA7541; genus Acidiferrum. Next base: position 23,598 of record JBGOTL010000006.1, read on the forward strand.
AGGTCTTGCTGTTGATTGCGTGCTCAATAAGTTCACCTTTTAAAAAGCGCTGAATCCCGGCCGGGGCACATGGCAAACCGGGAATCCCCTTCGATCCATGGTCTTCAATGGATGCTGCTCGCGAGACGTAGACTTTACATCATCCTCCGCGGATAGAGCTATCTTTTCAAATAAGCGGATGAAAAAAAGAAGATCACGAACTGGAATACAATTCCCTCGGCAAACGGCGGCTCGGCAGCGACAATGTTAAAAGGCCGTCTCCATGCTCTAACGCAGGCCGACGAGGCCACGCACGGATTCGATCAGCTTGGCTGAGTCGTAGCCCACGCCATCCTTGAAAACCATTTCGACGTTTTCGATGTCGCTGATTTTCGCCGAAGGATCTCCGTGAATCACGACAATATCTGCAGCTTTTCCCGGCGCGAGTGTGCCGATCTTGTCGAGCTGGCCGAGGTACTCCGCGCCATTGGAAGTGGCGATATGGATGGCCTCCATCGGCGTGAAACCAGCCTCGACGAGTAATTCCACTTCGCGCTGGTCGCCGAAACCCGCTATTACACCGCCGTAGCCGGTCGGGTCGAGCCCCGCGAGAAGCATCCCGCCGGCCTTCACGAAGGATCGTTCGAACTGCAATTCTTTCGCGAAGCTAGCAGCCCAGTGCGACGGTGGCGTGGCATCCGAAATTTTCGAACGGATGGTTAAATACTCGATGCGTGCTTCCGGGAGCATGGCGTCCAGAACGCGTTTTGAAATCGGCGCGCGATTGGCGATAAGGGTTTCAAAGACCGGCAAAGTGGAAGTGATCGCGACGTGACGCGTAACCAAATCGTGAATCATTTCCTGAATGGCCGCGCCGTTCACATCCAGTTTTTCTATTCCGTTGTCCTGTTCCAGGCATTCACCGGGCTTCTTACCAGGAAAAAACTCCGTATCCACAAAGAGTCCATGCTCCAGGTCGTCAATTCCGATGGCTGCCGCCTCACGAAACCCAATGGAACACAAATGCCCGGTCACTTTGATCCCGTGCGCGTGAGCCGCCGCAACCGCTGCCGCCAATTCCCCCGGCGTGATGTGCATATATGCTTTGAACGATGTCACTCCTTCGGCCACCCAGTATTCGACCGTGCGCCGCGCATCCTCCGCGTCCTTCAATTCGTGCAGCTGCGGTGTATAGGATCCTTGGCCTTCAAGATAAGGTCCCGTGACGTTCATTTTTGGTCCGGCAATTTTACCGGTATCGATCAGGTGTTTCAGCTCGAGGTCGGTGTAAGGCTCGACGCTCCCTGTTGTGCGGATGGACGTGACTCCGCCCGCCAGGTACAAGCGGGGGAAACTCGATGCGTGTTCAGGGTAAATCGCGAGCGGTCCCAGCGGCCCGGGGTAGTACATGTGATCGTGCATCCCCACGAGACCCGGAATTAGCGTGTAGCCCTTTAAGTCAAGCACCTTGGCGCTGTCGGGAATATAGATGGCCGTGGAATCACCTACGGCGGTGATTATTCCATTCGCAATCATCAGCGTCTGATCCGTGCGAGCGGCTGCGCCCGTCCCGTCAATGACACGAACGTGCGTCAACGCGAGAACTGGCGCGTCTTCTTTGACAAAAGAGCGCACTTCGGAGGAAAGCGGTGGCCTCGCTTGTGCCAAGGAAAGGCAGGGCGCCAGAAGTGCAACCAGGATTTGGAGCAGAAACTTTCGCATCGAACCCTCCCGCAAACTAGAGATCATCCAGCGCAGTGGAGTGTACGCAGAGGCTGCCAGCAAGACAAGGGGCGCTAGGATTCTTGACTGGCGCGAATTTCCTGCCAGCGGCGTGGGCGCCGGTTCGCAGGGAGAACTTTCTTGCGCAGGCGGATGGACTTCGGCGTAATCTCAACGAACTCATCGTCGGCGATGAATTCGATGGCTTGCTCCAGGCTCAGCTCGCGGTGCGGAATCAGCCGGATGGCTTCATCCGCGCTCGAGGAACGCATGTTCGTCTGTTTCTTTTCCTTGGTGACGTTGACGTCCATGTCCTGCTCGCGCGAATTCTCTCCGACGATCATGCCTTCATACACTTCGATCGCCGGGCCGATGAATAGTTCCCCGCGCTCTTGAATGTTCCATAGCGCGAATGCCGTGGATGGTCCCGAGCGGTCCGCCACCAGCGCCCCCGTCGGGCGCAGCGCCATCTCTCCGGCGTATTCCATCCAGCCATCGAAGATCGAGTGAATCAGCGCCGTGCCGCGCGTGTCCGTAAGCAACTGGCTGCGCAGTCCAATCAGTCCGCGCGAAGGAATCTTAAAATCCAAGCGCACGCGCCCGGAGCCGTGATTGCTCATCTTCAGCATTTCACCGCGCCGGCTCCCCAGCGTTTCCATAATGATGCCGATAAATTTTTCGGGCACGTCAATCACCAGCCGTTCCAGCGGCTCCAATTTCCGGCCGTTTTCCGTGCGCACCACGATCTCCGGCTTGCCCACCATCAGCTCAAAACCTTCGCGCCGCATGGTTTCGATCAAAATCGCGAGTTGCAGTTCACCGCGACCCAGCACGCGGAACGATTCCGGCGTATCGGTATCCTCCACGCGAATCGAAACGTTGGTCAGCAACTCCCGCTGCAAGCGGTCGCGCAAATCGCGCGACGTCAGGTAACTTCCATCCTTGCCGGAAAGCGGGCCGCTGTTCACCGTAAAAATCATCGCCAGCGTTGGTTCATCAATCAGCAACGGCTCCAGCGGCATGGGCGAAGCCAGGTCCGTGATGCTCTCGCCGATCTGTATGCCCTCGACGCCTGCAATGGCCACCAGGTCGCCCGCGCCCACGCTCTCGGCTTCGTCTCTCTCCAACCCGCGAAATGTATATAATTTCGTGATCCGCGTGGGTGCCAGCTTTCCATCCAACTTGACGATGCCCACTTCCTCGCCGCGCTTCAGTGTGCCGTTGAAGACGCGCCCAATGGCGATGCGTCCAAGAAACTCGCTGTAATCCAGGTTCATGACCTGAATTTGCAGCACGCCTTGCGGATCGCCCGGCGGGGCTGGGATTGATTTCACGATCGTTTCAAACAGCGGCAGCAGGTCCTTTGAATCGTCGCCCGGTTTGCGATGCGCCACGCCGTCGCGGGCGTTGGTGTACACCACCGGAAAGTCCAGCTGGTCTTCGGTTGCGTCCAAGTCGATGAAGAGGTCGTAGATTTCGTCCAGCACTTCTTTCGCACGCGCATCCACGCGGTCAATCTTGTTCAGCACGATTACCGGAGGCAGCTTCGCCGCCAGCGCCTTTTGCAGCACGTAGCGCGTCTGCGGCAGCGGGCCTTCGCTGGCGTCCACCAGCACCACCACGCCATCCACCATGCGCAGCGCGCGCTCCACTTCGCCGCCAAAATCGCTGTGGCCGGGCGTGTCCACAATATTGATCTTCGTGTCGTGAAAAAACAGCGCTGTATTCTTGGCGAGAATGGTGATGCCGCGCTCGCGTTCCAGTTCGTTAGAATCCATCACGCGCTCCACCAGTTCCTGGTTGGCGCGGAAAATTCCGCTCTGCCGCAGCATGGCATCCACCAGCGTGGTTTTGCCGTGGTCCACGTGCGCGATAATGGCGATGTTGCGTATTTTCTGACTCATAGTTGTAACGTCGTTTTACCCGCTCTGCGGGCCTGCCTCGTAAAGACACAAATGGCTGCTGTAACAACCAGCAGCCCCGACGAATCTCCCTATTCTCAGGTGCGGTCCAGCAACTTACAGTTTATCAGACGCAGCGTAAAGCAGCCAGCAGCGCTTGCAACCCCGTGTGTTATCCTCGATTGGATTTTGCGGAATCATTCTGCCGCGCTTGCGCACGGGGAGATCTTCATGAACCCGAAGTCGTTGCCTATTGGCAAGAGTATTTGTTTCTCAGTCCTTATTCTTCTCCTGGCAGTGATCCCTGCCGCCCCCCAGAGCGCGCCTCCCGCGCAACCTGACTACGCCACGCTCTTCGATAAAAGCGAAGTCATGATCCCGGTGCGCGACGGTAGCAAGCTGCACACCGAAATTTACACGCCCAAGAATGTCACCGAGCCTCTCCCCATTCTTCTGGAGCGCACACCCTACGGAATCTCCGCGTCCGACAAGGGCATCAGCCACATGCTCCCCCGCTACGCCGATTTGATGCCCGACGGCTACATCTTCGTCTTTCAGGATATTCGTGGACGCTACGCCTCCGAAGGCAAATTCGTCATGCTTCACCCGCTTCACGACCCCAGCGATGCCAAGGGCATCGACGAAAGCACCGACACCTACGACACGATCGACTGGCTCGTGAAAAACATCCCGCACAACAACGGCCGCGCCGGGATGGACGGTATTTCTTATCCAGGCTTCCTCGTCGCCATGGGACTCATCCATCCGCATCCCGCGCTCAAGGCCGTTTCCGAGCAGGCTTGCATGGGCGACACTTTTCTAGGCGACGATTTTTTTCATAATGGCGCGTTCCGCCTCAGCTACGGTTTTGAATATGCCGCGCTGCTGGAAACTTCCAGCGAGAATTACAGTTTCCAGTACGATCGCTTCGACCTTTTCGATTGGTACCTGCGTCTCGGCGCGCTCCCCAACGCCAACGGGAAATACTTCCACGGCAAAATTCCCAGTTGGAATGATTTCACGGCGCACCCCAATTACGACGAATACTGGAAGCACCATGCGCTTGCCTACGGCTTGCAGGAAACGACGGTTCCGAATTTGAACGTCGCCGGCTGGTGGGATCAGGAAGATTTCTACGGCCCCATGAGCACCTATGAACGCTTGGAAAAAGCCGACGCGAAAAATCAAAATTTTCTTGTCGTGGGGCCCTGGAACCACGGCGGTTGGGGACACGGCCCCGGGAACTCGCTCGGCGCCATTCCCTTTGGCAGCGACACCGCAACATATTTCCGGCAGAAGGTCGAAGCGCCATGGTTCGCGTATTGGCTCAAAGACAAGGGCGCGCTGCCACTCAAAGAAGCAGTTCTTTTTCAAACCGGCAGCGACACCTGGACTCCTTTCAACTCTTGGCCGCCGCGCGAAGCGCACATGCGCAGCCTCTACTTCCGCGAAGACGGCAAGCTTTCCTTCGATTTGCCGCAAACGGCCCCGGCGGAAGCCTTTGACACTTACATCAGCGACCCCGCGCATCCGGTGCCCAACCGCCAGCGCCCCGTGGACATGACCTATCCCGAAGATCATCCCGGAAGCTGGTACACCTGGCTGGTGCAGGACCAGCGCTTCGTCGATCAGCGCCCCGACGTTTTGACCTGGCAGACCGAGGCGCTGAAAGACGACGTCACGCTCGCCGGAGAAGTGAAAGCAAAACTCTTTGCCTCCACCACGGGCACGGACTCCGACTGGATCGTCAAGCTGATTGACGTCTATCCGGAAAAAGTTGAAACCGATTGGAAACTATCCGGCTTCGAACTCATGATCGCCGATGAAATTTTTCGCGGGCGCTTCCGCAATTCGTTTGAAAAGCCGGAACCCATCAAGCCCGGTGAAGTCACACCGTTTACATTCAGCCTGCACACCGCCAATCACGTCTTCAAAAAAGGCCACCGCATCATGGTGCAGGTCCAGAGCACCTGGTTCCCGCTCTACGACCGCAACCCGCAGAAGTTTATCCCCAACATTTTCGAAGCGAAAGAAACTGACTATCAGAAGGCTACGCAAAAGATTTACCGCTCAAGGAAATATCCGTCGAGCGTCGAGGTTTCGATTCTCCCCGCCAATACCAGGAAGTAGCGCGCAAATCACTATTTCTTGTTCTGGTTTCGGTCTTGGATTCCATCTTGGTTCTTAAAGCGTGCGGTGAAAGAACAAGCCGCGTGTCCGCCCCGCGTCCAGCGTGAATCCTTTTAGACCTCGGTCGAAGCGCAGCGTGAGAGAAGTATCGCTGAGTTGAAATTCATCCGCGGCCACAGGACGCAAACTGTTCTTCGAATAATTATTCGTTCTTGGCAATCCCCCAGGATCATTCACAGATAGAATGCGTAGCTTGCCATCTACGATGCCTAGTCGATAGGTGGTACCCAGTTCGTCGCTTGAGTAATTCCCTGCGTATCCGGCGAGCTTTTCAGCGGTGATCACTATCGCCGGTTTCTGAGCAATCTTTTCCTCGTCATCCCCTGGTTTCTCCCCGGCCTTCGCTTTCATTATGCTTTCGAGATAGATACCCGCCACTTCCTCTGCTCGTTTTCCGGGATTCGCGTTCCCCACATTGCACAAGCACGCCACCGAAAAATGCTGTTCCGGAAATCGCAGCAACTCCGCGCGGTAGCCGCCCCACGAGCCACCATGTCTTACCGCGTGCAGCCCGCGGTAGTTCTCGATGAAGAGCCCCTTCGCGTAATCGAGCGCCTTCCCGCTGTTCAACTTGCCCGGCGCCTGCATCTCCACTAGAAATTCTTTTCCGCCAATCTGCGCGCTGTAGAAATTCTCATCCCACTTCTGCATGTCCTCGATTGGGATGTGCACCGCTCCGTCGCCCGTTTGTTCGAAGTAGGAAACATCCAGCGTGTAGCCATCCCCTTTTTCTTTAGGTTCATAGGCCAGCGCGCGATTTGCAATCAAGTGCGTGTGATCCTCGCGAAATTCCGTATGCATCATCCCCAGGGGTGTGAAAATGTTTTCGGCGGCAAATTCCCGCAGCGTTTTCCCGCTCACTCGCTTCACAATGGCCGACAACAGAAAAAATCCAGTGTTGCTGTACAACCATTCGCTCCCCGGCTCAAAATTCAGCGCCTTTTGCCGGACAATGATCGCCAGCGCATCCTCATCCGTCGTCACGCTGTCCGTGTTGATTCCCGCAAGCTCCATCAACGCCAGATAGTCGCGCAGCCCGCTGGTGTGATTCAGCAGATGCAGAATGGTGATCTTGTGCCCGTAATCAGGAAGCTCTGGAATGTACTTCCGCACATCATCATTCACCGAGAGCTTCCCCTGTTTTTCCAGCAGCAGAATGCTCGCTGCCGTGAACTGTTTCGACGTTGATCCGATGTCGAACACCGATTGCCGCGTAATCGCCACGTTCTGTTCGATGTTTGCCAGGCCATAGCCCTGCGCATAAATAATCTTCCCGCCGCGATAAACGCCTAGAGCGCATCCCGGGACCCCCGGCTTCGCCAGGTCCGCGAATACTTCATCCACGGCTGCCGTGGTCTTGTCCTTGGGCTCATCCGCTGCAGAGGCGCCCGCTGAGCCAAACGCAATCACTCCCAGCGCAACCACCACAATCCCACTCCACACTCTCTTGCTTGCGGGCATAACACACACCTCCCTAAGATTTGCGCGCCGAGTTTATCTATTTTTTACAGCGCTGTCATCCTGCTTGCCCTGTTTACCCCGATCATCGAGGGGAGTCTCTTAGGCAGCGAAGGATTGGTAATGGGTCAGTTTCCGAGTAGCCGACCAGCCGAGAGTAATCTCCTGCACGGAATTGCGAACAGCGCGCGCTTTGGAATGAAGTCAAACCTCGAAATTGGAAAATTCGCGCCCTGACTTGTGCAGCGTGGACATGAACGTGTCCATCCTTCCGCGGGGAGTTGTCCGCCAGGACTCTGGATCGCTTCTTTAGCACAGTGCTGGCGACTGTTTCGGATTCACCCCAGTGCCACGGCGAAGCGGGTGTACAATGCCCGTCTGCATCGGGGTGAGAACGCGTTAACGACTCATAGGGGTGCAAGATGCGTGTTTCCAACCTACTGTTGCGCCCGCCCATTCTCCGCCCAATTCTGTTGATCGTAATATTGCTCGGCTGGGGATGCAGGGTCGCGACGGCCAGGTCTGAGGACGAGCCGGTCGTCGCCAATTCCAACCAAGCGCCTGCCGGCCGTTTACAGAACGGCCAGTTAACGATCCGGCTGGAAGCTGCCATGGGAGGGTGGTATCCAGAAGAGAACGACGGGCCTGTCCTGCAGGTCGCAGCTTTCCGCGAAGAAGGCGGACCCCTCTCAACGCCGGGTCCTTTGCTCCGCGTGCCGGAAGGCACGGAGATCCAGGCCACCGTGCACAACCGCCTGGACCAAACGCTGACAGTGCACGGGCTGCATGGGCGCCCGGGGGATGCTACAGAGGTTCTGGTTGTTCCGTCAGGCGAGAGCCGCGAAATTCATTTCCTGGCCGGTGCTCCAGGAACCTATTTCTACTGGGGCAGCCGAAACGGGGACGAAACCCTGCTGCCGCGCCGAGCGGAGGATGGGCAGTTGAATGGAGCCCTCGTCGTAGATCCGAGAGTTAATGTCACAAACGCCGGGGGAGATCGCACGCTGGTGATTACGGGCTGGCTCGTGTTGGATGATGAAACCACGCTACCACCACGATTCCGCGAAGTGCTCGGGATCAACGGGCTTTCTTGGCCCCACACCGAACCGCTCACTTACCGCGTAGGCGAAACTGTGCACTGGCGCGTCATCAATGCCAGTGATGCGACGCATCCGATGCACCTGCACGGCTTCTACTTTCGCGTGGACAGCGTGGGGGACGCGGAACACGACACAATTTACGGTGACGATCAACGGCGTATGGCCGTCACCGAGTTGCTTCGTCCGGGCCACACGTTCTCGCTAACGTGGACCCCGGACCGCAGCGGCAACTGGGTATTCCACTGCCACGTGTTGCCACATATCTCCCCGGAGCGCAGATACTGGCGGAGCACCGTCATGCCCTCAGGGCACGCTAGGGCTGACCACGCGCGCGAGGGCATGTCGGGACTCGTCATGGGCATCTCGATACTACCGGCTGATGTGCCGGTGCATCGGTCGGAAAAATCGAGGTTGCCCACACGGAATATAGAGCTGGTGGCGACCCAGATGCCACACGTTTTCGGAAAGGATCCGGGGATGGCTTTCGCGATTGCGAAGACGGGCTCGGCGATAGAGCCAAAAATCCCAGGTCCACTAATACTGCTTACTCAAGGAGAGCCAGCCGCGATCCGAGTGGTGAACCGCCTTCCAGAACCGCTTACGGTGCACTGGCACGGCATTGAGCTGGAGAGCTACTTCGACGGTGTGGCAGGGGTGAGCGGCTCAGGCCAACAGCTCATGCCGCCCATCGTATCCGGAAGGTCTTTCGTAGCCCGCTTCACTCCGCCACGGGCAGGTACATTCATCTATCACACGCATATAGATGACGTGAAACAGCTTAGCTCCGGTTTATATGGGCCGCTAATCGTACTCCGGCCTGGGGAGAAGTTTGATCCGGAAAGTGACCGCGTGCTGGTGATCAGCAAGGCTGGGCCAGGTGAGAAGCCGATCTGGCTCAATGGCAGCCAATCTCCGGAGATCGGCGGCTTAAGAGCCGGCCAAAAATATCGGCTGCGGATCATCAACATCATACCGGAGAATCCGCCGATCGACATCACCTTGAAGGTAGCAGGAATGCCGGCAACATGGCGGCCGATTGCCAAGGATGGCGCGGATCTTCCCGCAGGACAGCGGGAACTTTGTCCCGCGCAGCTCACGGTTGGCGTAGGGGAGACGTACGACTTCGAATTTCGTCCTGAGGCAGCGGGGGAGTTGGCGCTTGAGGTAGTACGTCCGCCTATTTCGTTTCCAGCTCAACTTACACCCTCCCACAGAGTTGTTGAACTGCGTCCAGAAAGCAGAATTGCAGTGAACATTTCTGTACGGGAGTGAGCCGCAAGTCGAGCACAGGAAGCTTCAGTAATTGCCGTTTGGCGGGCTACTCGGAAACTGACCCACTACTGAAGGATCGCGACTGCAAACTATGCTCCGGCGTCAGCTCCGGGCACAAACTCTGTTCCGGTTCATTCTCGTGTAAAATCCATCGGCCATGCTCACCGCCATCACCCGCGCCGTCAGTCCCGGCATCGTCCATTGCGAATTGACCTATATACAGCGAGTGCCCATCGATCTTGCAAAAGCCCAGGCGCAACACCTTGCCTACGAGAAACTCCTGGAAACTCTCGGCGTCCGCGTGATCTCTCTTTCTGCCGAGCCTACTCTTCCCGATTCCATGTTCGTGGAAGATCCCGCCATCGTCCTCGACGAGCTCGCGGTAATCCTGCCGCTCGGCACGGATTCGCGCCGCCCGGAAGCCGTTTCTCTTTCTCAGGCGCTCGCGAAATTCCGCAAACTCGAAAATATCCAGCTTCCCGGCATGCTGGAAGGCGGTGACGTCCTCCGCATCGGCCGCAAACTGTACGCCGGCCTTTCCAGCCGCTCCAATGCCGAAGGCATCCGTCAGCTTGCTGCGATCCTCGCGCCATACAACTATGAAGTTATCGCCGTGCCCGTCCTCGGCTGCCTGCATCTCAAATCCGCGGTCACGCATCTCGGAGGCAATACGCTCCTAGCCAATCGCTCGTGGATCGACACCTCGCCGTTCATTGGTTACGAGTGGATTGACGTCGAACCCGCCGAGCCCCACGCCGCCAACGCTCTCGCCATCAGCAACACGATCATCTTTCCCGCGTCCTTCCCCCGCACCCGCGCGCGCATGGAAGCCCGCGGCTTCCGCGTCGTCGCGCTCGACATTTCCGAACTCCAAAAGGCCGAATCCGGTCTTACCTGCTCCAGCCTGCTGTTCCGCTCCTAGCCCGCCCTGAAAACTCGCTGCCTGACATACCGCTCCTCAGACGTTTTGAGCTCGCGGGGCGCGTGCTCCGGAGACACAACTCCCTTTCGAGGGCGGTCCAGGGGAGTAATCAGTTCTTTGTCTGGCTGGAAAGATACAGCGGAAAGTCGTTGGAGAATTCCAGAGAAAATTATTGTTGGAAAGTGAACTCCAGCGTTTGAGTAGTTTCCGAAGGACCCGGGGCATACTTCCAACTCCGCAGAGCGTTCAGTGTTGCATTCACCAGCAGGGGGTGTCCCCCGATCACCTTGGTCTCCTTGATTTGGCCATTCGCACCGATGACCACCTCCACCTTCACCGCGCCGCTTAAGTGCATTCTCTTGGCAATCTCAGGAAATTCTGGTTGTGGCTTGCTGAGCGCTTTGCGGGCTTCCTGGCCGTCCACGCCCAGAGTCACCAGGCTAAGGATGGCCAGCAGGGGGGCTATCATCCAGGGGATTCGCGTTCCAACAATGGTCTTCATCGGCGTATTTCTTTCCGCTTCGGTCTTTCGATGCGAGCATCGCTCGCACGCCGGAGGCTTGCAACGGAATCGATTGCCATTTTCAGCTTAACGCGCCTGATTTTTCGACAAAGTGATTTCTTTTGTAGGTTGTTTATCGGGCCACTGTCCTTTCGGACAGGCTCATACGCTGCCAGCCCGCTACACCCTTACTCGTTCTGGTCCTAAACCATCCGTCCCTGACAGGTAAAATATTTACATTCATATAGTTAGTCGCCTCACCCACAGTGTTCTTCGTGCCCTCAACTTCGCCCCACACTCCCTAACTCTCCTTGGGTTATTTGGGTAACCTTTCAGACACCCAGCCAGGCACTTTTTGATTCCCCATTGGCCTCATGCGCATCTCGTGCTATCCTCCTCACTCCTATGGTTTCCGTCGCCAGCAAGTGCTCTATGTCCACGTCGTCCAAGTCGATTATTACGACTACGATTACGTCGACTATGTCCGCTTCCGGCGAGTGGCGAAACCTCTAGAGAGCTAAAAAAGGTTTCCAACCCACCGCCAGAAGCGAAACTGGCGGTGGGTTTCTTCTTTAAAGCCCCCCCTCCAGAGTCACTCCAGCGGATCTAAACAGGAGCGATCAGAATGAGCCCGGGATCCCTGCAGGAAGAAAAACTCACCCAACACATCACGGCCGGCGGCGCGGAGCGCGTCTCCGCACCATCCAGCGCGCCGGATGCTGCGAACTATGCGCCAACGAGCGGCAAAATGATTGCCTTCAAGTTTGGAGGCACCTCACTTCTCGGCGCGGAGCGCATGCTTCACGCCGCGGGGCTTGTCCGCGACACCGCAGAATCCTCCAGAGTCATCGTGGTGGTCTCTGCCATGAAGGGCGTCACGGATCACCTGCTCTTGGTTGGGCGCCTGCTCGAGGATGGCCATCCTTCGCAAGCCCGCAAGGAGGCCCAAGCCGTTGTGCATCTCCATTGCGAAGTCTTGCGCGATCTTCAGCTCGAAGCCGGCGCGTACGATCGCGTCCATCGCGACCTGCAGAGCCTCGGCCGCGACCTTCTTCATGACGCGTCGCTGCACGGCTGCGTCAAGGCCGATGCCGCACTGCTCGATCGCCTCGCTTCGTTTGGCGAAAGATTCAGCGCGCGCCTCTTTGCCGCCGCACTCGAAAAAGCCGGCGTACCCGCCGTACCCGTGGCCTCCTCCGACTTCGTCCTGACCTGCGATACTTTCCGCGACGCTAAACCTCAGCTCCAGCAAACCAAGCTGCGCGGCTGCGAGGTTCTGCTGCCGCTACTCGAAGACCGCATGGTCCCCGTGGTCACGGGATTTATCGGCGCCACTCCCGATGGCCGCATCACCACTCTTGGCCGCAACAGTTCTGATTTCTCCGGCGCAATCGTCGCCCACGTGGTGGATGCCGATGAGCTGGTCATCTGGACCGATGTGGACGGCATCTACACAGCCAATCCTAATGATTCCGAGGAAGCAAAACTTCTCCACGACATGAGTTATGACGAAGCCCACGCCCTTGCCGTCAGCGGCGCAAAGGTGCTTCACCCGCGCGTCCTTCCCCTCGCTGCGGAAACTGAAATGACCGTGTGGGTCCGCAACACGTTCCGGCCGCATGTTCGCGGCACTCGCATTGGAAAATCACAACCTGGAGGTGTGGCATGAGCGCAAGCATGAAAGGAAAAAAATGGAAAGCGGGAGTCCTGGGAGCCACGGGCATCGTCGGGCAGCGTCTGGTAAAACTACTCGCGGATCATCCCTGGTTTGAGTTAACCGAAGTCGCCGCGTCCGAGCGCTCTTCCGGCAAAAGCTACGCCGAGGCCGTTCGCTGGCACCTCGATGGACCAGTTCCCGAAGTTGCGCGCGATTTGGCCGTTAAAAGTCTGGAACCGAATCTCGCCTGCGATTTCGTTTTCTCCGCGCTCGATTCTTCCGTCGCGGGAGAAGCCGAAGAAAACTTCGCGCGTGCCGGCTATCCCGTGGTCAGCAACTCCAGCAATCACCGCACCGATCCCGACGTTCCGCTGCTCATTCCCGAAGTCAACGCCGCGCACCTCGACGCCATCGCGTTCCAGCAAAAAAACCGCGGCTATGATGGCGGTTTCATCGTCACCAATCCGAATTGCTCCACCGCAGGCCTGGTTCTCGTCTTGAAACCCCTCGCCGACGCTTTTGGCCTCGACAAAATCTTTGTCGTCACGTTGCAAGCCGTCTCCGGCGCGGGCTATCCCGGCGTCGCCTCCATGGACATTCACGGCAACGTCATTCCATTCATCAGCGGAGAAGAAGAAAAGATGGAAGCCGAGCCCCAGAAGCTGCTTGGCAAGTGGGACGGCGCGCGCTTCATTGACGCGGGCCTTGGTCTCAGCGCGCATTGCAACCGCGTGCACGTTCTCGATGGCCACCTCGAATGTGTTTCCGTCAGCCTGAAAAAGGCCGCCTCCCTCGACGAGGTTCGCGAGGCTCTGCGCAACTTCGAAGTCAGCGCGGAGCTGGCCTCGCTGCCTTCGGCTCTGCGCCATCCTGTCGTCGTGCTCGACGAAGCGGATCGCCCGCAGCCGCGCCGCGACGTTCACACCGGTAACGGCATGGCCGCCGTCGTCGGCCGCGTCCGTGAATGCCCCTTGCTCGATGTGAAACTCACGCTGCTTTCGCACAACTTGGTGCGCGGGGCCGCCGGCGCGGCCCTGCTCAACGCCGAGCTCCTCGCCGCCCGCGGCTTCCTCAAGCACCGTGTCGCCCTGTAGCTCAGGGGCGGCACATGTCCCGTCCGGGTCGGGAACCCCTGAGGTTTTTTCTCCCACCGCGCCGAACCCATCTCGCGGTAACCCACGGCATATTCTCTCGTGGATTTTGTAGGGACGGCCTGGAGTCTACCCGGCTCCAGTCGGGGAGGCCGTCCGTCTGAAGGGTCGCGGCCTTCTATTATTCAGACGCAGCACTGTTTACCCTGAGCCTCGAAGGGCTGCGCCTCGTCAGTCCATCTGTCATCCCGACCGGAGCGGCCGGCTTCTTCCTCTGCTCGCGAAAGCGAGTGCCGGCCGCGTAGTGGAGGGATCTGCTTTGTCTTCGCCTTTTGCTTTTGTCCCGCCGCGTCACCTTTTTGGGGGGTCGGAGCTTTAGCTCCGACATCAAAATCACATAATCATTGGGCTTTAGCCCCTGAGGAAAGTTTTACAGTTCCCCTGTCGCATTTGTGAGATGGCTGCTAGTACCGCCCGTCCTTCCCCATGCCCGTGCGCCTCGTCATAACCGGGAGTACAATCGCATCTCGGAGGTGAACCCATGCATTTCCTTCGATTCTTGACTCTCGCTGCGATCCTCGTTGCTGGCGTGCTTGCCGATGAACCTGCGCCGGACTGGTCAAAAAAGACCTTCGCAGCTCCGCCTGATCTTGTTTTTGCCGCCGCCCTCAAGTCCATTGCCGCGCAACACCACGAAGTCAAATCCAAGGACGAAGCGATCAAAGTGGTCAGCTTCCATGTAGGGACAACCGCTTGGTCCTGGGGCTACAACATGGTCCTGAAAGTGACCCCCGCCGAGAACAATTCAAGCAATGTATCAATCGAGATTGCTCGCTCGGGAGGAAAAGCTGTCTCTTGGGGCTCCGGGAAAAAGGAAGTTCTAAAAATCTTTGCCGGCATCGAGAAAGAACTGCCCAAGACGCCACCGGGAGAAACGAAGAACCCCGCCTAGTTGGCGCGCGTTAACACGCAGCGCATTTTCGCTGTGATTTTGTATGAGCGTCCGCCGCGACGGACTGCGCCCTCTTCTGCTCCTCTTTTGTTGTCATCCCGAGCGGAGCGAGCGATCTGCTTTGTCTTCGTTTCTTGTTTTCGGCCTGCTGCGTCACGAAATAACGTGAATCGTTCCGGCTTGCCCCGCCGCATATTGCTTCAGCAACGCAGCCAACCTCTGCGTCCAGCGGTCGAGATTTTCCACTCCTCCAAACGAAACGATTACAGCGAGAACCTCTTTCGTCGCCGGCGTCACCATCGTGCGCTCGGAATCGCTCGTCGCGCTGCCATGCGGCCCGCTGGCATCCGCAAACAACGGCAACCCTTCCAGGTTCAAGTCGTACTTGCCGATGCCTTTATATGTTTCCCCCGCGCGCCCCGCTCGGAAAACAATGTCACCATCCACATGCGCCATGTCATACAAACCAACCGGCAGCCGGCTCTCCACGGACAACAGATTGATCACATCGACGACCGCGTTGATTTGCGGCAAGCCCTTCCCCGCAACTATGCGCCGCAACAGCGCTTCCGCCGACCCGCGATACCGCGCGGGATCTTTCCCCAGCGCTTTGTACCCCGCTCGCGTCGCCGTGACCTGCGGGGACTCCAACACGGTGCGCGGGTACGGCAATTTCAGAATCCCCGTCACCCTCAATTTCATTTCCTCGACGAGCGCCTCAGGCGACGCGCCCGCCTCCACACGCGCCGTCACGCAGCCCAGCGCCGTCCGCGGACATTTCGCCTTCAACGCTGCATCGATGGTTATCTGCATCGGAGCTTTATCTCAGGCATAAATACGAGGTGCTCAGTTTCCAATGGGTTTCAGCCGCGCCGTGAAGTGCCGCAGAAACGGCGCTTGGTGAACTATTTCATAGCCGCGAATTTGCTCGCGCCTGCGCCACACGTCCAGAATCACTTCCACGACGTACTCGATATGGCTCTGCGTATACACCCGCCGCGGAATCGCCAGCCGCACCAAATCCATCTGCGCGTGCTCCCCAAACATCAGCGTTCCTATCTCCACCGAGCGAATACCGCCTTCCAGGTAAAGTTCTACCGCCAGCGCCACACCGGGGAACTGCGCTGGTGGAATGTGCGGCAAAAACGCCCGCGCGTCAATATAGATAGCGTGCCCGCCCGGCGGCTGCACAATGGGCACGCCTTCGGCGGCAATGTGATTTCCCAGAAACGCCGTCGAAGCGATGCGGTATTTCAAATAATCCTCATCCAGCGCTTCGTTCAAGCCCACGGCGATCGCTTCCAGGTCGCGCCCCGCCAGGCCGCCGTAAGTCGGGAAGCCTTCCGTCAGAATCAGCAGATCTTTCTGCTGCTGCGCCAGCGCGTCGTCATGGGTGCAGAGAAACCCGCCGATGTTTGCCAGTCCATCTTTCTTCGCGGACATGGTGCAGCCGTCCGCGTACGAAAACATCTCTCGCGCAATCTCCCGGGGACTTTTCTCCGCGTAGCCCGCTTCGCGCAATTTTATGAAGTAGGCATTCTCCGCGAACCGGCAGGCATCGATGTACAGCGGTATTCCATGCTTCTTGCAGATTTCCTTCACCGCGCGAATGTTGGCCATGGAAACCGGCTGCCCGCCGCCGGAATTGTTGGTCACCGTCAGCATCACCAGCGGAATTTTTTTCGCTCCTTCCCGCTCAATTACTTCCGCCAGCCGCGCCGTATCCATATTCCCCTTGAAAGGATGCACCCGCGCAGGCTCCTTGGCCTCCGGCGCCGGCAAATCCATGGCCACCGCTCCGGCGTATTCGCAGTTGGCGCGTGTGGTATCGAAATGCGCGTTGTTCGGCACGATGTCGCCCTTCTTGCACATCACGCTAAAAAGGATGCGCTCCGCTGCCCGCCCCTGGTGGGTAGGAATCACGTGCCGGAAGCCGAAAATGCCCTGGACGGAATCGCGAAATCTGGTGAAGCTCGGCGACCCCGCGTACGATTCATCCCCGCGCATCATCGCCGCCCACTGCTCTGTGGACATCGCCGAGGTCCCCGAATCCGTCAGCAGATCAATCAGGATCGCCTCGGAAGCCACCAGGAACAGGTTATATCCCGCAGCCCCAATCAGTTTTTGCCGCTGTTCGCGCGTCGTTCCCCGGATTGGTTCGATGCTCTTGATCCGAAACGGCTCGATAATCGGTCGGATGGACATGCTCTTTTTTTCCCCTACTGGCAGACACTAGCACAGACACAGTGTGCAAAGCTCTGGCCGAGAGAGGACTCAAATGAGAAAAACGTTGCACAAGGGATTTCACCCCAACCTTCAGAATCGCCATATCTATCTGATACTTAAATAGATAGCTACCTGTGGGAAATCCAACGAGTGGTACGGAAAGTGCACATAACTCCATGTTCTGTGTGTGCGCTTTGGAGGCTTGGATGAGATTGCTGCGCGCTTCGTTCCTGATCGTTACACTCCTGTTTAGCGCTCGGGTTGCTTCGGCTGATAGTGTCAGCCCTGATCCAAAGGTGATCGTCGGTGGCGGGGGACATTCCGTGCAGATCAACGGGAATACTTTCGCCTTTACGGTCGATAGTAACGGTGGCGGTGTCTTCGATTTTATCGCGCCACAGGGTACTGAAGACGTCTTTGCCTTGGCGCTGACGTTCCTGGCGGTGCCCAACACCCCTCTTTCGGGCTATTCCTGCGACGCTAGCGGAATCTTCCCTACCTGCGGCTTCACCCTGAATGGCGACGGCACTGTCACTGCCCTGTTTTCAGGCGGACATGAAGACGAAGCCGAGTGGTTGGATGACCTCGCTGAGTTGGCTAATGGCATTATCGGGCAGCCCGTATTTGACGCTAACGATCTCAACGGCGGAATTGAGGAAGGCCAGGAATTCACGATCAATCTCGGTGCCAACGGCTGGCTCGCCGGCTCGAACGTCAGTGGCGTCGTAAATCCTGTGCCGGAGCCCGGCACACTGGCTTTGCTCCTGGCAGGCGCAGGTCTACTGGGCGTTGGCCGCAAACGTCGCACGGCCTAACCGCGCAGAATCCTAACTCTTCTTTTGATGAAATTCCTTCAGCAGCGCTTGAAAGTCTGAGTGCGACTTCAGATTGTCTAATTCCGGATCGCCGCTCGCGTCTTCCGCCGGATAACCTTTTTGAAAAGCAGTTCTGAGGCTTTGCATGGCCGCAGCAGATTGGCCCGCGATGTTTTCCACCACGGCTTGCGTGTAAATCAGGCTGACGTCCGCAGAATCAATTTTTCGCGCCCGATGAATGAACTCCAGCGCCCTGGTCTTGTCTCCCTTCTTCGCGTAATAGAGCGCCAGGCTTCCCATGGTGTTCGCTTGCCTCGGATTGACGGCCAGCTCCTTAAATGCCAGCGCGATAGCTTTGTCGTAGGTGGATTGCGCTTTCTCCTTCTGTCCCGACCAGCGGTAGCCATCGGCGAGGTTGCCCACCACCGTTTCCTGATTCGGATTCATCTCCACGGCTTTCTCGAACATCTTCACCGCTTCAGGATAGTTCTGCAGGTAAAAGTTCGCAGTGCCAAGATTTGAGTAGATGTCGAATCGCGGCTCGATTTGCAGAGCCTTTTGAAACATGGGGATGCACTCACTGTATTTCCCCTGCTGCAAGTACACTGCGCCAATATTCAGATAGCCGAAGACATTGTTCGGCTCGAGTTCCACCACCCGCTGAAACGCGGCCAGAGCATTTCCATATTGTCCCAGTTGGAAGTAGGCCGTCCCGATGTCATTCTGATTGGTCCAGTAGTAGGCATTCACTTCAAGCGCTTTTTTATAGGCAGCGATGGCTTCATCCTTCTGGTTGTTCGCCAGGTAGGCGGTACCCAAACGGCGGTAGCCCTCGTCCGAGTTGGGCGCGAGTTCCAGGGCGCGCTTGATCTGCGCAATCGATTCCGCGGTTTTTCCGGTCATGTTGTATACGCTGCCCAATGAGTAATGGGCTTCGGGGAGCGTGTCGTTCAGCCGCTCGGCTTGCTGCGCCGCGGCCAGAGCCTTTTGAGCCCAGAAGCTGTCCTTGGACTCGTGATACATGATCAGGCTGGCGTCGGCCAACCCGGTGTACGCCAGGGCGAAGGAAGAATCCTTTTTCAGCGCCCGGTAGAAGAAATCAATCGCCGTCTCGACATTCTTTTTTTCCTGACTGTTGCGCAGCGCATTGCGCCCGTGCAGGTACAGGTCATACGCGTCCACATTTTCCGTGGGGTGGGCCGCAGCCATTTCGGCTCCAGTCGGCTTGCTTTCCAGCGCATCCGTCAGCCGCCCATAAATTTGATCCTCCATGGTCAGCAAGTCGCCGCTCACACCGGAAAATTCCTGACTCCACACCAGCCGGTTCTCGGCCACATTTTCCAAGTTGACGGTAATCCGAAGTTGCGCGCCGGAGCCTTGCACCGTGCCATGCACAATCATGTTCACGCCCAGGTCCTTGGCCACCTGCGGCAGGGGAGACTTCGGGTCCGCCTTGGCTGTTGCTGCCGCGGAAGACACCCGCACCTCCTTTAACTGGAACAGTTTTGCCGATAGTGCCTCGCCCAGTCCGTCCGCCACATAGCCCAGCGATGCCTGGTCCCCGAGCACCCTAAACGGCAAAACCGCCACAAACTTGCCTTGAGAAAGTGGCGGCAGTCCGTTCTCCGTTACACTCGTCGCTCCCCGGGGCGACCCGGGGAAAACCAGGTGCCTCGTGGCGGGAATCGCAAAAAACAATCCGGCCAGTAAGATCACCCCGCCGCCCACGGCATACATCCACGAGTACTCGCCCAACGGCAACGAAATCTGCACGGAACGCGAAGCGGAGTGTGAAACCGTCGGGCTCCGCCCCGCGTCCAGATCCGCCAGAATCTCTTTGGCATGCTGATAGCGGTCTGCCGGTTCCTTTTCCAGACAGTGCATCACAATCCGCGCCACGGAGTCCGGAACCCCAGGATTCACCAGCTTCACATCTTTTGGTTTCTCTTTGACGCGCTGGTACATCACCTGCCATGCGGAATCTCCCGCAAAGGGCACTTCCCCGGCCAGCATCTCGTATAGCACCAATCCCAGCGAATATAAGTCGCTCCGGTGATCTACGAGTTTTCCTTCGACCTGCTCCGGCGACATGTACCGCGGCGTCCCCACAAACGCGCCCGTGCGCGTCATCCCCATCTTGGCCGATTCCAGCGACGTCGCCAGGCCGAAGTCCGACACATACACATGATCGTTCTTCCCCACCAATACGTTGTGCGGCTTGAAGTCCCGGTGCACCACTCCCTCGGCATGCGCCGCGTCCAGCGCATCGCAGAGTTGCCTTGCGATCTTCACCGACCGCTCCAACGGAAACGGCTGCACCTCCTTCAACAACTGGTGCAAATCCTGGCCCTCAATGAAGGCCATGGTGATGTATTTCACTCCGTCGAATTCATTCAGGTCGTGGATGCGCAGAATATTCTTGTGGGAAATCTTGCTGGCCAGCAGCAATTCCTGCTTGAAGCGTTGGGTTATGTTGGGGTCCTTGGTCAGCTCTGGTTGCAGTATCTTCAGCGCGACCGTTCGCCCCAGCTCCTTATCGAATGCCTTGTAAACCTTGCCCATACCCCCTTCGCCGAGCAGTTTCTCGATCCGAAACCTCGGACCAAAATCCATTCCGGCTTTCAGACCACCTGAAATGTTTTGCCGGCTGCTCGAGCGGTTTCTTGCGGGGGACCTTGCGGCAGGGCTGAGGTTCCCGAGATCCTCATCTCCAAAATGCGTTTCAGGTTCCGGACTGTCCACCGTCCGGTCATCATCGGGATCAAAACCGGAGGGCGTTTTGCTGATCGCCTGCGCCTTGGATTTTTCCTGGGCCCGAAACCGCGCGCCAGCTTCAGGGCTATCCATCGCCAGGTTGTCTTGCACATTCATTTTCGACGCTGGGGTGTTCCCCGTCGCCAGTTTCGGCTTTTCATCGGCGCCAAACAACGTCCCCTGATCCACACCCCCATCCATCGGCTGCTGCTCTTCCGGCGCGAGCAGGTCTGCTCCGCAATGACTACAGCGGACACAGAGGGCAGGGTTTTCATCTCCGCAAGATGGGCAAATCATGGTTTGAGGGCTGGCCACACCTCGGCCATCCGCCGGATTATCCTGTACCGCGAAGCATGTCAGCAAGCGCTTTCTAGAATGATCGCGGCCCCGGCGGACGCCTGCCGCTGCGCCATGATAGAATATTTGCGATTCAGGCCCGTAGCTCAGTTGGTTAGAGCGCTACCTTGACACGGTAGAGGTCTGGGGTTCGAGTCCCCACGGGCCTACCATTCCTCGACGGATTGTCCGCGCGAAATGCTTCGGTTGAGCCTCTGCCAATCCGGATGTTATTCTCCTTCCTATGGCGGACCCCGTTTTTCCTCCGCATGACGCGGCGCCGACTCCGCCGCTCGAACACTCCCGGCGTCAGCTTGAAGCCTTGCTCGAAGTCAGCGAGGCCATCGCCCAGCAGCGCGACCTTCCCGCGCTTTTCCACGATCTTGCCGAGCGCCTCCATTCCGTACTTGACTTCGACTTTCTCGCCCTGGTCTTGCACGATCCCGCGCGCAATGTCATGCGCCTTCACGTTCTGGAAACGCGCCTGCCAAGAACAGCCGAGCCCGGACACGAATCTTCCATTGAAAACACTCCTTCCGGCTGGGTCTGGCAAAACCAGCAGCCTTTTATCGTCTCCGACGCCGCCACCGAAACCCGCTACCCGGATTTCATGCCTCGCCTTAGAGCCGAAGGCGTGCAATCCTTCGCGCTCGTTCCTCTCACTACTGCGCAGCACCGCCTCGGCGCCCTCGGTTTTGGACGTCTACTCGCGCTTGGCATCTCCGACGGCGAGATGCAATTCATGCAGCGCGTCGCCAGCCAGGTCGCGGTCGCCGTTGATATCGTCCTTGCCTTTAAGGAAATTGACGCCCTCAAAAACAAACTGGCCGAGGAAAAACTTTATCTCGAGGAAGAAATTCGCAGCGAACTTAATTTTGAAGAGATCATCGGCGACAGCCCTACACTGAAACGCGCCCTTGCCCAAGTCGAACTGGTCGCCCCAGCCGGGACCACGGTCTTAATCACCGGTGAAACCGGTACCGGCAAAGAGCTCATCGCCCGAGCCATCCACAATCTGAGTCCCCGCCGCCTGCGCACCTTCGTCAAAATCAATTGCGCGGCCATCCCCAGCGGGCTCCTCGAATCCGAGCTCTTCGGTCACGAACGTGGCGCCTTTACCGGCGCCATCAGCCAGAAAATCGGCCGCTTCGAGCTTGCTGATCACGGCACCCTTTTCCTCGACGAAGTCGCTGACCTTCCCCTCGACCTTCAGCCCAAGCTCCTCCGCGTCCTTCAAGAGCAGGAGTTCGAGCGCCTTGGCAGCAATCGCACGCAGCGCGTGGATGTCCGCGTTGTTGCCGCCACCAATACCGACCTCGGCAAACTCGCCGCGCAGCGCGCCTTCCGCAGCGACCTCTACTATCGCCTCAATGTTTTCCCCATCCACATCCCCGCGCTTCGCGAGCGTCCGGAAGACGTTCCCCTCCTGGTCCGCTACTTTGTCCAAAAATTCAGCCGCCGCCTCAACAAGTCCGTTGAATTCGTCCCCGCTGACGCCATGGACGCCCTCGTGCACTACCCCTGGCCCGGCAACGTCCGCGAACTCGAAAATTTTATCGAACGCGCCGTCCTGCTCTCCCCCGCCCGGGAACTCCGCGTCCCCGTCACTGAATTAAAATCCACTGCCATCTCCGGTGCAGCCTCGGGCGCCGATCCCTCTTCATCTTTTACCTCCTTAACCTCCTCTACCTCCTCGACTTCCTCAATTTCCACTCTCGAAGAAGCCGAGCGCCAGCACATCCTGCGTGCACTTCGCCAAACTCACTGGCGCATCGCGGGTCCCCGCGGGGCAGCCGTCCTCCTCGGCATGAAACGCACCACACTTCAGGCCCGCCTTCGCAAACTCAACATCCGCCGGCCAATTTAGTCTTAGCTGAGGGCTGGTGCTTCACCTCCACGGCAATGCTTGATCCAGACGTGCCCGCCCCAGGCGGGTAATCACTTGCACAAAATCGCCTTCCGCGCTGTTCGCTCCCGCTTCTTTTTTGCTAGCCTGAATCTGCGCATTGGCCGCTCGCGGCCATGCCTGCAATTGACCGCCCCGGTAAGACCGGGATCTTCGACTTCGCGGTCGTGCCTACAATGCAGCGCTCCGCGGTCACTGGGATGAGGGGGAGTCTGACGTGAAAATCGCATCTGTTTGCTGCGCGATCGCTGGAATTCTTTGCATGCCGGCTGGCCGCGCATTCGGCCAGATAACTCCACTGTCGGGTCCCACCGCAACTGTTTCTCGCACCACTAAAGCCGTGAACTACCGCCGCGCCGGCGGTTCCACCAAAATCGATTTTCACGGCACGGAATTGATGCAGCAGGCCAACGGCGAAGCCAAGGTGCAGAACAAGGGCAGCCGCACGGACATTGAAGCAAAATTCGCAGGCCTGGATGAGGCCACCAAGTTCGGCCTCGAATATCTGACCTACGTTCTCTGGGCCGTGTCTCCTGGGGGCCGTGCCGTGAACCTCGGCGAAGTTGTGCTGAAAAATGGCAGTGGTGAAGTAAAAGCCATCTCGGACATGCAGACCTTCGGCATGATTGTCACCGCGGAACCGTATTTCGCGGTCACCCAGCCGGGCAATACCGTCGTTCTCGAAAATGTTTTCGGTCCCGCCACACTCGGCAAAGTCGAAAATATCGACGCCAGCTATGAACTTCTCGGCCGCGGCATCTACTCTTCTTCCAACACAAAAATCGAAAACGCCATTTTCGGTATTGACCGCAAGACGCCGCTCGAACTTTTTGAAGCGCGCAACTCCCTGCGCATCGCGCGCATCGCCCTGGCCGACAGGTACGCCGCTTCCACTCTCGCCAAGGCCGAGCAACAGCTCAGAAATGCCGAAGAGGTTTACGCGCGCAAGAGCGACAAGAAATCCGTCATCGCTGCCGCGCGCGAAGTCGTGGAGACCGCCGAAGAAGCTCGCGTCATGGCCGTGAAACAAAAAGCCGAGGAAGATGCGCAAGCCAGAGTCGCGGCGGAAAAAAGAGCCGCCGAAGAGCGCGCCGCCAAAGCCCGCGCCGACGCCGACGCTGAGGTGAAGCGCCGCCAGGAAGCTGATCAAGCCCGTGCACAAGCCGAAACCGCTAAGGCCGAAGCCGTGCGCATGCAGCAGCAAGCCGAAAAAGCCTCGCAAGAGGCGGCGCGCCAGCAACAGGAAGCGGAACGCCAAAAGCAGGAAGCCGAACAAGCAAGAGCTGCGGCCCAGGCGCAGCAGCAGGCTGCTATCCAACAGCAGCATGCCGCAGAGGCCGAAACGGAAAAAGCGCGTCAGGCCGCGGCGCAGGCCGAGGCGGAAAAGGCTCAGCTTCGCGCGCAACTCCTCAGCCAGTTGAATTCCATCTTGCAGACGCGCGACTCCGCGCGCGGCCTCATCGTCAATATGTCGGACGTTCTGTTTGACACCGGCAGCTCCACGCTTAAACCCGGCGCTCGCGAAAAATTGGCCAAGATCTCCGGAATCCTTCTCGCGCATCCGGGACTCACTCTTCAGATCGAGGGCCACACCGACAGCGTTGGCAGCGATGAATTCAACCAGCAGCTTTCCGAACGCCGCGCGGACTCCGTGCGCGATTTTCTCGCCGAGCAGGGCGTCCCGGCATCCATCATCACCGCAAGAGGTTTTGGCAAGACGCAGCCCGTCGCTTCCAACGACACCCCCGAAGGCCGCCAAAGAAATCGCCGCGTTGAGTTGGTCGTCAACGGCGCCGCCATCGGCGCCGCCGCTGCAACCACAACACCGTAGCCTTGCGCGCCGCCCCATCCGATCGTCGCTCCAGGCTCTTTCCGAATGAAGCGCCGGCTCTATCCCGGTGAACTCTCTTCCTCAGGTCGCCGGTCTACCACTCTTCTATTGACTTTCCTTGGAATATGGGAAATAAGGATATCTATCTCCATAAGAGGAGGTCGAAAAATGACCAAGAAACCGCTCTTCACCGTGCTGGCAATTTTGTGCCTGGTGGTTCTCGCCGCGCCGCTTCTTGCCTGGAATAACTTCGGCCACATGACCGTCGCCTGCGCTGCCTATCAAAAGCTGACGCCCGCAGCGAAGATCCGCGTGAACACCCTCCTGCAAATGAATCCGAACTACAACAGCTGGCTTACAATGATCCCCGCGGGAACCTCCGACGCCGATAAACAGATGATGATCTTCATGATCGCCGCCACCTGGCCCGATCAGATCAAACGCGAGTCGACCTACACGGATGACGGCACGGATAACGGTAATCGCCCCGATGGCCCGCCTTCTTCGCAAAACACCGGGTACACGGATCTTCTCCGCCACAAGTATTGGCATTTTGTGGATCGCCCCTTTACCCAGGATGGCACCGCGCTCCCTGACGTCCCTCAGCCCAATGCGCAGGACCGCATCGCGTTATTTCGCACGGTCCTGGCTTCCACCACCGACCCGGATCTTCTGAAGTCCTATGATTTGTCGTGGTTGCTCCATCTGGTCGGCGATATTCATCAACCGCTCCACGCCACCGCCCGCGTTGACGCCGCGCTCCCGGATGGCGATGCCGGCGGCA
This sequence comes from Candidatus Acidiferrum sp., assembly GCA_041476465.1. Lineage (GTDB taxonomy): Bacteria > Acidobacteriota > Terriglobia > Acidiferrales > UBA7541 > Acidiferrum. The sequence goes on from JBGOTL010000006.1 coordinate 48,996, forward strand.
ATAAAGTAAAGGTATGCAATCCAACCTGCAATGGAGAGTTGCACGCTTTCTGGGACGACGTTTTGGGAACCAGTACTTCTCTCGTCGCCATCAAGAAGTTTGCAAAAAAATTGCCGCCAGCCGATCCCAGCCTTCCCGCCGCCGGCGACGCGGCCGTCTGGATCACCGAAAGCTTTCAAGCTGCGCAGTCCAGCGTCTACGTGGCGCCGATCGCAGCCGGCACTGGACCGTTCACCATCACCAAGAAATACCGCAAGGCCGCTAATAAGTTAGCGAAGCAGCGCGCGGCCATCGCCGGCCTCCGCCTCGCCGGCATCGTGAACGACGAATTGAAGTAGCATCTCTCTCATCCATGGTTTCCGCGGGTCGCGGCCGCAACTGCTTCCAAAGCATGTAGCTTTGGACACCACCCGTTTTGCTTTTCCCTTCGATTCGAATCACAATCACAGTGCTACAATTTGCATGATCGTTCTGCAGTCAGCGTGGCCCCAGCCCAGAACACCAAGTCGCTGTCTGTGAATTCCGGGCAGCGCCGCACCCGCGGCGTGCATGCTCGAACACATCCGCGCAAATTTAGTTCAGCGGATGGGCGGAGGGCAAAATGAACCAGTCCTGGAAGCAATGGGAAGGCCAGGTCGTCAATGGAGAGTTCCACCTGCGGCAGTTTTTAGGGGGCTCCGCTCACAGCGCTGTGTTCCTCACCGAGCGTTCCGCCGAGGACCCGCAAAAAGCCGCGATAAAACTTATTCCCGCGGGATCACAGAACGCGGAAATCCAGCTTTCTCGCTGGGCTTTGGCCGCGAGTCTCTCTCACGCGAATTTGCTCCGGATTTTTGATACCGGGCGCTGCCGCCTGGACCATACCGAACTGCTCTACGTGGTCACCGAGTACGCCGATGAAGACCTCTCGCAAATCATTCCGCAGCGTCCCCTCACGCCCGCGGAAGTGCGCGACATGCTCGATCCCGTTCTCGACGCTTTGCTTTACCTGCATGGCAAAGGCCTTGCCCACGGCCACATCAAGCCCGCAAACCTCATGGCCGTCGCCGATCAATTAAAAATTTCCAGCGACGGGATTTGCGAGGCAGATAAATCAACAAAGCCCAAGAAAGGCGCCGTCTCGAGCCTCTCCGCTTACGATCCACCGGAAGCCGCAACCGCGGGCCTCTCCCCCGCCGGCGACGTTTGGTCGCTGGGCATGACACTCGTCGAGGTTCTTACGCAGCAACTTCCCGTTTTTGATCCCGCCGGGAAGAGCGATCCCTCAGTATCTGAAACAATTCCGCAACCCTTCCTCGATATCGCGCGTCACTCGCTGCATCGCGATCCTCATCGACGCTGGACCGTCGGCGACATCGCCGCGCGTCTGCAGCGCAAGGGGGCCGCGACTCCTGCGCCGGAATCTGTACCTCTTTCTCCCGTACCGCCGCTGTCTCGTGCTAACCAGCAGACGGCCAGCCGAGAAACGCCGCAGCGACGTCCTGTCCCGCCGGGAATACTTCCGCAACCCTCCGCGCCCCGCGCGCAAAAATCGACATTCAAGCCGCACTACGTCATTCCAGCAATCGCCGTTGCCGTGTTCCTCGTGGCGTTCCTCGGTATCCCCAAGCTCCTCGACAACCGCACCGAGCCTCGTCAATCCTCTTCGGCAGCGCCCGTTAAATCGCCTTTTCTATCTCCTTCTAAATCCCCCTCTAATACCATTGTGAAATCCGCTCCTAAATCAACCACTCAGCCAAAACCTGCGCCGCCCGCGGCGAATTCCTCGCAGAGCAAAGGTTCATTGAACACCACGCTTAACGCAAAACCGGATTCCGCAAGCCCCGCTCCAGCACCCGCTTTATTGCGCTCCGAGGAAAAAAAGAAGAGCATCGCGGCGGGTTCTGGCCGCGGCGAAGTCCTCGAGCAAGTCTTGCCGGAAGTTTCCGCAAAAGCCCGCGATACCATTCACGGCACCGTAAGAGTCAGCATCAAGGTACAGGTGGACCGTTCCGGCAGCGTGATCGCCGCCGCCCAGGACGAGCCCGCTTCCAGCAAATTTTTCTCCGACCTGGCGTTAAAAGCCGCCCGCAATTGGACCTTTCAGCCCCCGGAAGTCGATGCCCGCGCCGTCCCCAGCGAATGGCTCTTGCGCTTCTATTTCACCTCGTCCACCACCAAAGCCATCCCCGAGCAAACCGCGCCATAACTCCGATTCTTCGCTTATGTAGTGGCCGGTCTTTCGCGTTTTGTGCGTCCCGGTTCCTACCGGGAAGACCGGTGCTTTTGTCCTGCATTTGTAGCGGCGCGGCGGAATTTATCCCGACCCTGTCGGGAGCCCGCCATCTTTCCTGCTTTCATCCTCCGTGGATCGACTTGGCCAGGCCCAGCGCCCAACCCGCGAACGCATGCCACGCGGCTGTTCCCCCGATCGGCATCCGGAGCTGCTCCACTACGATCAGGAACGCACCGGCCCACATCGTCGCCCGATGCACTCTTCGCATCGACCACACGTCGTAGATCACCAGCAACAGCAAGAACGTGTAACAGATCAGGTCCGTGGCGATGGGTACTCGCTCGATGATGGCGAATGGCCAGCGCCCGATCGCGGCGTCCATCAGGCCAAGCGTTCCAATCAGGATCAACCGTTTGTGCGTCGCCGGGTTGAACCGCGCGCGAAACGCCAAAAAAATCAGCGTCGAGAAGACCACCAAATCCCCCATGGGTATCGCGTAAAACGTCTTCGGATCGACTCCCGGAGGGCCGCCACCTCTTCGCAACAAATCCGTCGCCGCACAAACACCGACGATCACCATCAAACACGCCAACCCGAAGCCCACCAATCCCAGGCGCTTGTGCACATCCACTCGCCCCGCTGACACCAGCGAGGTCTGCGTGATCAACAACAGAATCCACGACGAAAACACCGCCCCATGGATGTGAATGAGCAAATTCGGCAGCGGAGCCCTGAAAACGCCCGCCAGAAAATACGTCTTCGCAAAGCCCAGCAAAACAGACGCCAGAATCAGGATCGCCATTCCCACAAAAAAGCAATCTTCGAAGCGCCGGCTTGCCCCGAACCCCGAGGGGCCAGCCCCAGAACTACTCGAGTTGCTGTCACGCACCGCGGCTGTAGTCATATGCCCTCCCAATCCACTTGTATTGTCCGAAAATGGCCGATCACACCTTTCTAGCCAGAGAGATGCCGCACATTGTCCCACATAGTGGCGGGTTTTTCGCGCCCGGCCTCTACCCCGCCTGCCCCGAGCATCTCATGGACCCCGCCCCGGCGGGGGAGCGAGGGATCTCTCTTCAGCTCCATTCCCGCCACTCGTTTACCAGCTTGTCCCGAGTTGCGAGGGGAGCGTTGTCTGCGAAGGGCCACTACTCACTACCCGCCAGCCACTTTTCCCGGTTATCCTCAGTGTGACGACACTATGACTCTCATCCCCCACTTCCGTCGCATCGTCAAGATCACCGCACTCGGCCTTTGCTTGGCCGCTTTGTTTACCTTTGCCCCCGCCGCACCCGGCGCCAACCAACCCAACTCCCTTTCGCAGGGCGAGCAGCCCCCTATCCGCTTTGTGCGCAATCCTGATCTCGCGCCGGAGTTCCAGCTTGCCGCGCTCGACGGCAAGCCGCTCACGCTCGCGGGTGCGCGTGGCAAAGTGATTCTGCTGAACTTTTGGGCCACCTGGTGCGGACCCTGCCGCGCGGAAATTCCCGACCTCATCGAGTTGCAAGCCAAGTACAAAGAAAAGCTGCAAATCATCGGCTTGGTGGTGGATGACGATGACGCCGGCGAAATCAGGAGATTTGTCCAGCAAACGGGCATCAACTTTCCCGTCGCGCTGGCCACCGATGAAATCCGTACGCAATACGGCGGGATCCCGGCGCTGCCCACCTCCTTCGTTCTCGACGCGCAGGGCCGCGTGGTCCAGAAGCACACCGGGCTGCGGGATCCCGCCCTCTATGAAAAGGAAATTCGCGCGCTCCTGGGACTTCCCATCGACGCCAAAGTGGAAACTTTCGAGGACACCGGAGAAATTTTCCTGAAGCACGCGGATCGCGCCAGCGAACTTCCTGGCGTGGACCTCTCCAAGCTCACGCCGGAGCAAAAAACGGTCGCGCTGCACCGCTTCAACGCGGAATCCTGCACTTGCGGCTGCCAATATACCCTGGCGCAATGCCGCATCTGGGACCACAATTGCCAGACCAGCAAAGAACGCACCGCCAAAATCATCGCCGAGGTTACCGCCAAATCCGCAAAGTCTCCCGCGCCGCCTCCATCTGTGCAGGAGAAAGATTAGTTCGCGGCACGATGAATCTCTTCTCTAAAATTCTTTTCATCGCTCTTTTTGCTGTTTCCTTCAGCGGGCTCATTTCCCCACCCGTCGCGCTCACCATCGGCATTTTTTTCGGCCTTGGCTTCACTCACCCTTACGCCGCGCAGTGCAGGACACTCACGACAATTCTTCTTCAGGCTTCGGTCGTCGCTCTTGGCTTTGGCATGAACCTCCACGAAGTATGGAGAGCGGGCCGCAGCGGCTTCGTTTACACCGCGCTGGGCATCGCGTTTGCTCTCCTCGTTGGTCTGCTGCTTGGCAAACTGCTGCAGGTCCGCGGCAATGCCTCGTTCCTCATTACGGCCGGCACGGCGATCTGCGGCGGCAGCGCCATCGCCGCGGTTGGTCCCATCGTTCAAGCCGACGAGGAAGAGATGGCCGTGTCCCTGGGCACGGTGTTCATTCTCAACTCCATCGCGTTGCTCATTTTTCCGCCGATCGGCGGCGTACTTCATTTATCGCAATCGCAGTTTGGTCTCTGGGCTGCTCTCGCGATTCATGACACCAGCTCGGTCGTCGGCGCCGCTTCACGCTACGGCGCTGCCGCACTTGTCGTCGGCACCACCGTAAAACTTGCCCGCGCGCTGTGGATCGTTCCGCTGGCGCTGGCAACGGCCGCGGTGAAGCACAGCAAATCGCGAATTCAGTTTCCGTGGTTCATTTTACTTTTCTGCTTCGCCGCCGTGGTCAACACCTACGCCCTTTCTGCTTCCCACTTCACGCCTTCGCTCTTTAAACTCGGTCGCCTCGGCCTCACCGCCACGCTTTTTCTCATCGGCACGGGCCTCTCCCGCGCCACGCTCAAGCAAGTCGGCTGGCGCCCGCTGCTCTTGGGAATTTTGTTGTGGATCGTTGTCGGCCTCATTTCGCTCTATTTCATCCGCGCCGGAATCATCGCCCTGTAAACCAACGCTTCCAACAGATTTGCTTGCCACAAATTTCTTTGCGGACTACACTTCTGCTTCGTCAACTCATTTCCGCAAATAATGGAAAGAGAGGTCCACCATGAATCGTCGCGTACTTTCACTGCTCGCCGTGCTCTCCATCGCCGCGTTCTTCACTGGGCACGGAGTGTTTTCCCAAACCACCGCGCAGGCCAAGCGGCGCACCATTAATCTCCCCGAGAAATCAGCCCAGGCGCCGTTCAGCGATGCCATTCTCGCTGGCGACACCCTGTACCTCTCCGGGCGTCTGGGCATCGATCCCAAGACCGGCAAGGCCCCGGCCGATATTGATGAGGAGATCCGCAACCTGTTCGATGGGCTGAAGGCCACGCTCGCGCTGGCCGGCATGACCATGGACGATCTCGTATATGTGCAAATCGCTTGCACCGATCTTTCGTTGTACGACAAGTTCAACGCTGCCTACCGAGGGCAGTTCACTACCAAGGACTTGCCTGCTCGCGAGTTCATCGGCGCTGGTTCGCTCCTCCGCGGCAGCCATTTCGAGATTCAGTCCATCGCAGTGCGCCACTGAACGCAAGGCTATCATCCCTATACTCTAAGCACCCTTAGAGTGTTTCCACATAAATGCTCATATATGGGCATATAATAAATGCCCATATATAGGATGTAGCCCATATATAGTCATTACGAGGACTGGTCATTTTCCAAATATTTGCATAACACATTTAATATGAATGGTTTAAACGCAAGCAAATTCTTGCATCCAATGGTGCTCCTAATGCATCAAGTGTTCATTGAATAGGCGGTTTCCATGCTAAGAATTACCACAGAGAACAAACGCGGCAAAGTGATCTTGAGCGTCGAAGGCCGATTGGCAGGACCCTGGGTGGCGGCCCTCGAGCAATGCTGGCGGGAGCTGCACAGGGCGTCGCCTCGTCAGAAATTCAGCATCGATCTGTGTGGCGTCAGCTTTATTGATAACGCCGGCAAAGTGCTTCTCAAGGAAGTGCACCGTCAGGGGGGGCAGTTAATCGCCGAAGGCTGCCTGAACCAGGCCATCGTAAACGAGATTACTGACAGCACTCATCAAGTGAAGCGGAAAGCCCGTGGGGAAGGCGGCAAGGGCACGCCGATAATTTTTTATGCCGCGTTTTTCAGCTTATTGCTGACCCCTGGACTGATTCATGCGCAAGCGGCCTCGAGACAATCAGGGCTCCCGGCCAATGCAGCGTCTCAGGTATTGCGAATCACGCTGGACCAGGCCGTGGCTCTGGCGCTGAAGCAGAACCCCACCGCGCAGATTGCCATTCTTGCCGCCGCGGAAAGCGTGCAGGACAAAAACATTGCGCGTGCTGAGCTTCTGCCACAGGCGAATCTGCGAGTTACGGATCAGGCGCAGCGGGTAAACCTCCGGGCGCAGTTCGGTGGCAAATCGCCGTTTCCAGGTTTTCCTCAGCACGTCGGCCCGTATCAGGTATTTTCCGCAGGCCCCACCTTCAGCGCACCGATTTTTGATTTAACGCTGTGGCGGCGTTACCAGGCAGCGCGCACGCTCGCGGACGCAAATCAGGCCAGCAGTCTTTCAACGCGCGAACAAGTGATCCTGCTGGTGGTTTCGCAATACATCGGCACGCTGCGCGCCGTTGCCAACGTTCAGGCTTCGCAGTCGCGAGTTGATTTAGCGCAAGCCCTCTACGATCAGGCCGCGGACTTGCAGAAAGAAGGCGTGGGCACCGGCATCGATTCGCTTCGCTCCAACGTCGAGCTGCAGAATGAAAAGCAGCGATTGATTCAAGCGGAAACCGACCGCGAAACGTCCCTTTTTGCGCTAAGCCGCTTGTTGAATCTTGACCCGCGGCAGGCCCTGGAGCTGGGTGATTCACTGAGCTTTTTTGACACGCCGCAGCCGGAAGTCGAAACCAGCATTGAGCAGGCGCTGGCGGGGCGCGAGGAATGGAAAGCGCTGCAATCGCAGGTGAAAGCGGCGCAATTTCAGAAGCAGGCCGCGCGGGATTCGCGTCTCCCGGCTTTGCGCTTTGACGGCAACTGGGCGTATCTCGGGACTTCTTCGAACAACGGCATTCCGACGTACAACTATCAAGCCTCGGTGAACATGCCGCTTTTCGCGGGCGGGCGCATTCATGCAGAAGTTGTTCGCGCCAATCTGGAAATCGAGAAGCTCGAACAGCAGCAAGCCGATCTGCGCAATCAGATTGCCCTGGAAGTGAAGAGCGCGCTGCTCAATCTGCAATCCGCGCGCGGCGAAGTGCAGGTGGCAAGCCTTGGCGTGCAGCTTGCCAAGGAAGAAGTGGAGCAGGCCCGCGACCGCTTCAAGGCGGGTGTCGCCAACAACATAGAAGTCATTTCCGCGCAGGATTCTATTTCGCGCGCGAATGACAACCAGATTGCCGCGCTGTACCGCTTCAACCAGGCCCGCGCGGACTATGCGCGCGCGATGGGACAGATGGAAAAGGTTTACGCGAAATAAGGACACCATGAGTAGCGTTGAGATTGAATTTGGATTAGAAAACGCGGCGAATGCTCCCGCATCCCGATGGGAGCTTCCTCGGGAAGAGCCGCCAAATGGATTGCAGAATCCCGCGCTGGTGAACATGACCAAAGGCGCAACGGCGCGTCTAATAGCGCATGGCTCTAGCGCCACACAAGCGGCAGCGCAGGCGCACGGCATGGTTTACACCATGATCCAGCGTCAGGTGGGGATGCTCGCGTTCATCGACAATTTCAAGATGCTGGGCGTCGTGTTTTTCGCGGTGATCCCGTTTTTGCTGTTGATGAAGAAGCCCAGAATGATGAGCGGCGAAGTGCCGGTGCACTGAGGAATAAAAGGTCTGTGCGCCCGGTCCAATGGAACGGACCTACAAAAGAGTTTTCAAAGTGAATGGGGGAAACCATGGCAACTCAAGTGACGGTACAAGCAACAACGCAGATGGTACCGGGAACGCGGCTCAACGAAGACAAACTCATCCGCGCCGGCCAGAAGGGCGATGCGCAAGCGGTGGAAACTTTGTTTCAACGCTACCAGCGCCCGCTCTTCCAGACCGCTTTGCGCGTACTCGGCAATGCGGAAGACGCGGAAGACGCCTTGCAGGACGGCCTGCTTTCCGCGTACCGCAATCTCAAGCGCTTCGAGGGCCGCTCGCAGTTTTCCACTTGGCTCACGCGCATCGTAATCAACGCTGCGCTAATGCGCCGCCGCAGCGCCAAGGCGCGCCCGGCGGTTTCTCTCGACGAGACGCACCACGAGGATGAGATGCCCGCAGCCGAGCGCTTCGCCGACGATGGTCCGAATCCCGAGCAGCTCATGGCCGGCACGGAGCTGCTCGAAATGATCAACCAGAACCTGGATGAGCTCTCGCCGCTCCTGCGCACGGCCTTTGTGCTGCGCGAAGTTCATGGCTACTCCACCGGAGAAGCCGCGAAGAAACTCGGCGTCACGGAAAACACGCTGAAGGCGCGGCTGTGGCGCGCGCGGCATCAGCTTGCGGAACGCCTGGGGCGCCGTTTGCGCCGCATACAGGACGACGTGACCGGCAAGAACTCCAAATCCACCGGGATGTTGGGCGACGCCGAATGCAGCTATTGCTGATGCCGGATTGAATCTTTAGCGGCGGGCGGCGGCGTAGAGGCCCAGCACGCGCAGTTCGCTGGTGGCGGTGCGCGCGCCGCCCAAAGCGGCGTTGAGTTTGGCGCGCGTATCCGCTTCCACGTCGATAAAAAACTGATATTCCCAGGGGCGGCCGTGAATGGGACGGCTCTCGATCTTCAGTAAATTGACGCCGAAACGCGCGAAGGGCTCGAGCGAAGCGAGCAGCGAGCCGGGCCGGTGCGCGAGGCGCATGGCGATGGACATTTTCTTGGCTTCGGGCGAAGCGAACGACGCGGCCTGCTCGGCCGGAAGCAGAAGGACAAAGCGAGTGAAGTTTTCCGCGTTGTCCTGAATGCTCTCGGCAAGAATCTCGCCGCCGTAGCATTCCGCAGCGCGGCGTCCGGCGATGGCTGCAGCGGATTTCCTGCCGCGCGCAAGCACTGCGCGAACACTGCCAGCGGTATCTTCGGCGGGCACGCGCTTCAGGCGGGGGCGCGCGGAGAAAAAGCGTTCGCATTGCGCGAGGGCCATGGGATGCGAGGCCACGGAGCGAATGCCCTGGAGTTTCGCGCCAGGACACCCGATCAGGTGGTGCTCGATAGGCAGGATGGTTTCCGCGACGATGGAGAGTTGGCTTTCCAAGAGCAGGTCATAGACGCGGACGACCGGACCCGCCAGTGTATTTTCCACGGGAACAAGCAGCGCATTGGCAACGCCCTCGGCGATCGCGAGAAACGCCGCATCAAACGTCGCGCGCGGCACCGTGGTGATCCCCTCGCCCAGCATTTGCACCGCGGCCGCTTCGCTGAACGCGCCCGGCTCGCCTTGAAACGCCACCCGCATGGTCTTCCGGTTTACTTCGCTCATGGGACCGTCCCATCATGGCGTTCCGCGATCTTCGTCCACGCGGAGCGGGTTCGCGATATACTGCACCCTTGATAGGTGCATCATGACACAGACACGGCCCGGCACGGGCGACTACGCTGAGTTTTACGAAAAATACGTTTCGCTGATTTCCAGCAACGACATTCTCGGCGTGCTGGAAGCGCACTTGCGGCAGATGACCACGCTCTTTACCGGGAGGAGCGAGCGCGAAGGCGATTTCCGCTACGCGCCGGACAAATGGAGCGTGAAGGAAGTGCTCGGGCACGTCACAGACACCGAGCGAATTTTCGCGTATCGTGCCTTGCGCATCGCGCGCGGCGATCAGACGCCGCTTTCCAGTTTTGAACAGGACGATTACGTGCGCGCCGCCAGCTTTCACCAGCGGAAGCTCGCGAATATCGTAGAGGAGTTCGCCGATGTGCGGCGCGCCAGCCTGGCGCTGTATCGCTCGCTCAATGAGGAAGCCTGGTCCCGCCGCGGCGTCGCCAACAAGAATGAAGTGACCGTGCGCGCCCTGGCGTTCATCACCGCCGGCCACGAGCTGCATCACCGCCGCATCCTCGAAGAGCGCTATTTTCCCGCCATCCCCCGCGCCTAGCGGCGCTCCACCCTCGATAGTACGGCCACGCCTGCTTGCACTGTTTATTCCGGGCCATCGGGGAGTTCGTCAAAGAGGGTGTTTTTAGGTGCTTGCGGCAAGCTGCTGGCTATGCGGGGTCCTGTGCCATGAGCATCCGGGTAAGGTTGCGGGGGCGCTAACCGGCTGCTAAAATTCAAGTTTTGCCGGGGCCCGGGCATTCTCTCCGGTACGCTTGGGAAACAAACGGCGTTGAGGCGAGGACGGTGTTACGCTGTCCGGCGCCCCCATCTTCGCATTGGCGTATTCCGGCCCGGCCTCTGCAACACGGTCATGGCCCCTTCGGAAGGGAGACTACGCGTGGCAAAGTACGATGTAGCGATTATCGGCAGCGGTCCGGGCGGCTATGTGGCCGCGATTCGCGCCGGCGAGCTGGGTTTGAAGACCATCGTCGTGGAGAAGGACCCCTTCCTCGGCGGCACGTGCTTGCACGTGGGTTGCATCCCCACCAAGGTTCTCCTGCACCACGCCGATGTCTATGACCATTTCAAGAACGCCGCCGAGCTGGGCATCGAAGTCACCGGCCTGAAGATCAATTGGGCGAACGTGCTCGCGCGAAAGAATAAAATCGTCACCAAGCACGCCAAGGGCATCGAGTTTCTCTTCAAGAAGAACAAAGTGGAGTGGGTGCAGGGCTGGGGCCGCTACGAAGGCCCGGGACGCATCAGCGTCGAAAAGGACGGCAAGAAATCCACCATCGAAGCTTCCAATATTCTGGTGGTGAGCGGTTCGGAAGCGCGCGCGCTTCCCGGCATCGAGCCCGACCACAAGACGATTCTGACCAATCGTTCGGTTCTCGAGCTGCCGCAAATTCCCAAAAACCTGATCGTCGTCGGCGCGGGCGCCGTAGGCGTGGAGTTCGCCTCCGTGTTTCATTCCTTCGGCTCGCAGGTGACCATCCTCGAGGCGCTGCCGCGCGTGGTGCCTGTCGAGGATGAAGAGATCTCTGCCGAACTGGACAAGACCTTCAAAAAAAAGGGTATCAACATTTTCACCAGCAGTATGGTGGAATCGGTAAAGAAAGACGCCAAGGGTGTGACCGTCACCTTTAAAGATAAGGACGGCAAGACGCAGACGCTGCAGGCGGAGAAGCTCCTGCTGGCCGTCGGGCGCAAGCCCATGACGGAAAACTGCGGCCTGGAAAAATCCAAGGCCAAGCTGGAGCGTGGCTTTGTGCAGGTGGATCAGCACATGGAGACCGCTGAAAAAGGCCTCTACGCCATCGGCGATATCGTCGCGGGCCTGCCGCAATTGGCGCACGCCGCCATGATGGAAGGGATTATCGCGGTGACGCGCATCGCGGGCAAGCCGACGCAGCCCATCGTGAAGACGCGCATCCCCAACGCCACTTATTGCGAGCCGCAAATCGGTTCGATTGGTTTGACGGAAAAGCAGGCGCGCGAGGCGGGGCGCGCCGTGAAGGTCGGCAAATTCCCCTTCGTGGGCAACAGCAAAGCCACCATTCTCGGCAACCATGGCGGCTTCATCAAAGTAGTCTCCGACGAAAAATACGGCGAGGTCCTGGGCATCCACATCATCGGCCCGCTGGCCACGGAAATCCTGGCGGAAGCCGCCGCGGTGCTGCACCTCGAGGGCACCGTCGACGACATGATGAACATGATGCACGCGCATCCGACGGTGTGGGAAGCCATGGGCGACGCATTTGCGTCCGTGCGCGGGCTGCAAATTAACGTGTAGTGAGCCGTCCGCTGAATGGTGAATGAAAGTAGTGCTCAGTTATCAGTATTCAGTCGTCAGTCAAACAAGAACTTCCTTGCTGGGGCTACTGAAAACTGTGGACTGAAAACGGTGAACTCTGAAACGCGAATGACGACTTGCCAAATCATCGACCTCGGCCTCATCGGCTATGCCGAAGCCTTCGCGCTGCAGAAGCGCGTGGTGGAGGCGCGCAAGGCTGGAGCTATCGAGGATGTGCTGCTGCTGTGCGAACATCCGCGCGTCATCACCCTCGGGCGCAACGGCAAACGGGAACATCTGCTCGCTTCCGATCAAGTCTTGCAACAGAAGGGCGTGGAGTTTCACGCGACGAACCGCGGCGGAGACATCACCTACCACGGCCCCGGGCAAATCGTCGGCTATCCGATCTTGAATCTCGGCGCGATTCGCCGTGATGTAGTGTGGTATGTGCGCATGCTTGAGGAAGTGATGATCCGCGCCACCGCGGGATTGGGCATCACCGCCGGGCGCGTCGCCGGCAAAACGGGGATCTGGGTCCATGCTGGCGATCTCGAAGAAAAACTCGCGGCGATTGGCGTGCACATCAGCCGTTGGGTTACTTCGCACGGCTTTGCGTACAATGTTTCAACCGATTTGCGGCACTTCGATCTGATCGTTCCCTGCGGCATTGCGGACCGCAAGGCCACCTCGCTGGAAAAACTGCTGGGCCGCAGCGTGCAGAGCCGCGAAGTCCTGCCGCTGCTGACCCGGCATTTCGGCGAAGTCTTTGGCCTGGAGATGAAGCAAGCGTCGCGCCAGCAATTGCTCGAAAAGCTGGAGTCATTCGAGCAACCGATGGCGGTTTCGGCATAGGGGCCCGCTTTCTGCACCGGAGAATTCATGAAACAGAGTTTGACGCGCCAGCAGCATCTCGACCTGTACTACTACATGCGCCTCAACCGCGCGGTTGAAGATGCCATGAGCAATCTCTTCCGCCAGAACAAAATTGTCGGCGGCTTGTATTCCAGCCTCGGGCAGGAAGCGGTTTCCGTGGGCACCGCGTACGCGCTGGAGAAAAAGGACTGGCTGGCGCCGATGATCCGCAACATCGGCGCGCTGCTGGTAAAAGGCGTGCCGCCGCGCGACATCTTCACGCAGCACATGGCGAAATATACTTCGCCGACGCTGGGCAAGGACGGCACCAGCCACTTCGGCGATTTGGAGAATCTGCACATCGTTTCGCCCATCTCCATGCTCGGTGATCTCATCCCGGTGATGGCCGGTGTGGCCATCGCGGGCCGTTACCTGGGTCAGAAAATCGTGGCCATGACCTGGATTGGCGACGGCGGCAGCTCCACCGGGGCCTTCCATGAAGGATTAAATTTTGCGGCGGTACAGAAGGCGCCGTTCGTGCTCATCCTGGAGAATAACCAGTGGGCTTATTCCACACCGGTGCGCCGCCAGGTGCCGCTGGAGAATCTTGCCGACCGTGCCAAGGCCTACGGAATTTCCAGCTACATCGTGGATGGCAACGACGTCGTGGCGGTGTACAGCATCGCGAAAGAGGCCGTGGAGCGCGCCCGCGCCGGCGAAGGGCCGATCCTGATCGAAGCAAAAACCTTCCGCCGGCGCGGGCACGCGCAGCACGATCCCGCGGAGTATGTTCCCTCGGAGCAGCGCGAATTCTGGGAGCAGCGCGACCCCATCACGCTGTTCGAAAAATTTCTGATGCAGGAAAAGCTACTCGACGCCAGGAGCAAAAAGGAACTCGAGAGCAAGATCGCGGCGTTGCTTGAAAAGGACCGGGAATTCGCGGAGAGTTCGCCGCTGCCGCCGCCCGAGCTGGCCGAAAAAGGCGTTTACTGCACCGGGGATGACTGCCACAAGATCGCGCCGAAGTGGGAGCGTCCGCTTGCCGAAGTGACCCCGCCGAACTCCAGCGTCGAGCCGGTCTGGACGGTACAAGGCTTCGGCCGGGGGAAGAGCTCCAGCGGAGGCACGGCGCCCATCCATTTCGGGGACACCGCGGAGACTCCGGCAGACACGGACAAATCATCTGCAATACCCTCGTCGAAAACGTCTGCAAAGAAACACGCGAAAACCGCGACAGGCAAGCCGGCCGCCGGAAGGAAGGCTCGGAGATGACCCTGTCAAAAGCCAACGGCGTGCCGGTCACCTTTCTGGAAGCGATCAAGCAAGCCATGTTCGAAGAGATGGAACGCGATCCGTCGGTTGTGCTCATCGGCGAAGACGTCGGCGTTTATGGAGGGGCTTTCAAGACCAGTGAAGGATTACTCCAGCGGTTTGGCTGGGAACGCGTCATCGATACGCCCATCAGCGAAACCGCCATCATTGGCGCGGCTTGCGGCATGAGTTATCTCGGCCTGCGGCCGATTGCCGAGTTGCAGTTCATCGATTTTATCGCCTGCTGCTTCAACCAGCTCACCAATTTTGTCGCCAAGGGCCACTACTTGTGGAACGCACCGGCGCCCATGGTGGTGCGCGGCCCTTCCGGCGGCGGCGTACGCGGCGGTCCATTTCATTCCGCGAACCCGGAAATGTATTTCGTGCACACGCCGGGGCTGAAAGTGGTTTATCCTTCGACGCCCTACGATGCCAAGGGGTTGCTGAAGTCCGCGATCCGCGACAACAACCCGGTGCTTTTCTTCGAGCACAAATTCCTCTACCGCCGCATCAAGGAACAGCTGCCCGCGGAGGATTACACCGTGCCCATCGGCAAAGCCATGGTGCGCCGCGAAGGGAAGCACCTGACGATTTTGAGCTACGCCGCGATGATGCACACGTCTCTGGAAGCCGCGGACGCGCTCGCCAAGGAAGGCATCGAAGCGGAAGTGATCGATCTGCGCACGCTGTTGCCGCTGGATGAGGAAACCATTCTGCGGTCGGTGAAAAAAACCAACCGGTGTCTCGTGGTTCACGAAGACACCAGGACCGGCGGTATCGCGGGAGAGATCGCGGCGATACTATGCGAGAAGGCTTTCGGGGATCTCGACGGCCCGCTGATGCGCGTCACCTCGCTGGATACCCCGGTGCCGTATGCGCCGCCGCTCGAGGATTATTTTCTGCCCAACGCGAAAAAAGTTTTTGCCGCCGCGAAGGAACTGGCGCGATATTGAGGTTTAGTAGGAGGCGGACTTCAGATCGCCCCGTTTTAACTTTGGCAAGATTTGGTAACTGAACAGGAGAACGCAAATGGCCGTAGACGTGGTAATGCCCCAGATGGGGGAAAGCATTTTCGAAGGCACCATCACCAAGTGGCTCAAAAAGCCCGGCGACAAAGTCGAGCGCGACGAGCCGCTGTTTGAAATCTCCACTGACAAAGTGGACGCGGAAATTCCCTCGCCTTCCGCCGGCGTGCTCAAGGAGATCAAGTTCGCGGAAGGCCAGACCGTGCCGATTCAGACCGTCGTCGCGGTCATTGATGGCATAGGTTCCCCGGCAGGAGCCGGAGCGAGCGCGCCGCCCGCAGCGCAGGCTCCTGCCGCTGCACCAGCGCCTGCTGCCGCGCTGAAACCCGCGGCTACTTCCCCCGTAGTTTCGGCGCCAGCGGCGCCAGCCCCGGGGCAGCATGCAGGCTCCGGCAGCGAGCGCATTCACAGTTCACCGCTGGTCCGCCGCATGGCCAAGGAGCACGGCATCGATCTCACGAGCGTTGCGGGTACCGGAGCGGGCGGCCGCATCAGCAAGCAGGACATTGAAGCGGTCATTGCCGGTGGTGCGCCGCTTGCCGCTGCGCAGGGGGCAGCGCCCGCGCCCGCGGCCGGGTCGCGTCCAGCGCCGTCCGCGCCACTCGGCCCGCCTGGCGCGCAGGTCCACGTGGCGTTCGAATCCGCGGTGCCACGCGAGAAAATGTATTTCGGCAGCTACGAAGTGCAGGCCATGAGCCCCATGCGCCAGAAGATCGCCGAGCACATGATCGCCTCGAAGCGCGTGTCGCCGCACGTCTATTCGGTGGACGAAATCGACATGACCAGGGTGGCCGCGCTTCGTGCCAAGTCCAGGGACGAATTCGAAAAGCGCTACCAAACCAAGCTGACCTTCATGCCGTTTTTCGTGAAGGCCGCGGTCGCGGGTCTCCGCGCCTTTCCGACACTCAACGCTTCGCTCGACGGAACCAATGTGATCCTCCACAAGGAGATTAACATCGGCATCGCCGTGGCCCTCGATTGGGGCCTGCTGGTGCCGGTGGTGAAGGGCGCCGACGAAAAAAATATTCTTGGCATCCAGCGCAACATGAACGACCTGGCGGAACGCGCGCGTTCGAAAAAGCTGAAGCCCGAGGAAGTGCAGGAAGGAACCTTCTCGATCACCAATCCCGGCGTCTTCGGCGGACTCTTCGGCTTGCCGGTCATCAGCCAGCCCAACGTCGGCATCCTCGGTCTGGGCGCCATCGAAAAGCGCCCGGTGGTCATCAACGATTCCATTGCCATCCGCTCGATGTGCTACGTGACGCTGAGCTACGACCATCGCGTGGTGGACGGCGCCATTGCCCATCAGTTCCTCCACAAGGTAAAGGAAACGCTGGAGAACTGGTCGGAACCCGTCTTGTAGGATAAGTCTTCCGAAGTAAAGTTTTTAAAACCAAAGGGGCGCGCGGGAACGGGCGCCCCTCTTCTTTTATTGCATTATTGAAGCAGTGGTCGCAGCTTGGCTACCCACACGGCAAACCCTTCCATGGGCACCGGCTCGATACCGGCATCGCGCAGGGTGTCGCGCACAAACTGGTGGCGCTCGTTTCCTTCGAGCAGCGGAACATCGGTTACCGCGGCGAATTCGCTCGCAAAGCGCGCTTTGCCCGCGATGCGCGCGGCGGTATAGGCCAGCAGCTTGGCGTCCGCGGGGGCTCGCGTCACGCTCAGGGTTTGCACAAATCCTTGCGTGCCGTTGCGGCGGTAGCCGTAGTCCAGGCGCATGGGGTCGCCGGGAAAGGTATATTCCTCCACACGCACGGATTTTTGCAGGCGGTCCCACAGCCGCGCCTGCCGGAAAACCTGCGCGCA
>JBGOTL010000007.1:0-62609 GCA_041476465.1 Candidatus Acidiferrum sp.
GAGCAACATCGACGCCCTCACCAAGCGCCATAACCACACTCCCAGGAAATGCCTCGGCTTCCAAACTCCCGCCGAGATCTTTTCCTCGCTACTGTTGCACTTGAAATGTGAATCCACACCCTCGCTGCGCTCGGGATGACAGTGGTTTGGGGTTGGCTCAGGATGACAACGGTTTGGGGTTGGGTCTTGCGGCGGATACTTGGGAGAAATCCGGATTAGCGCGGCGCACCAATCCGCGCAATCAGCCGCATGGAGATGAGAAAGTTTCCGCGCTGTTTGCCGATGACCTCAAAGCGCGCGAAGTTTTCGGCCCCACCCGAACTGGACAGCCGGACCGGATTCCCGCCGACTAATTCCGCGATTTCGGGAGCAAGATTGCGCGCTTCCAGTTCGACTTTGGCCGTTGTGCCGCGAACATGAACGGTCAACGCGCGGTGCTTCCCGGGCGCCAGCGGCGCGGAATTCGTTTCCAGCTCGAGGCTGAGCAGCGTGATCGAAAACACCGGAGCAGTCTGCTTGGCGCAGGCAATTTCCACTTTCGCCGGGCCGGGAGAAAGCTCGAGCGGAGGCAAGACTATAAGTGATACCGGCGAAGACGCCAGGACCAGGGCGGATTGCCCGGCGATCATCACCTGATTGGCGTCGGCATCGCCGCAGAATCCGCCGCCAGAGAGTTCAAAGCGGTCAGTGATTGAAGCAACGCGCGGCGCGGAGAAAACCTGCACCGAAGCAGATTCAGCTTTCGCGGGAGCGAGGATAGTTGTGGCGACGCGGCCGGTGCGCCCGGCGATGGAGCCATAGATCACACCGGGATTCAGCGGCGCGACCATGAGCGCGCGGCCAGTGGCATCGGTGGTGTAGCGGTCGCCATTTGAAAAGTTGATGGTAACTCCAGGGGTGAGCCGCCCGTGAACGTCCAGTACCGCGAGCGTGGCGCGTTCCCCGGAAACGATGCGGCGCGGAAGAAGCAGAATGCGGGCAGCGGATGCGCTGAGCGGCTGCTGGGCTGCGCACTCCGGAACGAAGAGAAGAATGGCCACAGTGGCGCTGGACCACAGAGAAGAAAAAAAATACCGGGCGTGCCGCGCAGCTTGCATGGAACAGATTGTAAATGAGAGGCGCTGAGGTAGGACAGACATTAGGATTTGCAGATAACGCGGTAAACCTGCGCTTCCAGAAACACGCGGAAAAGCTCGGCATCGATTTCCTGGTCGCGCACGCAGAGCCTGAGGATGTCGATGGCGCGATCTGGTGGGACCGCGCGCTTGTAAGGCCGGTCGGAAGCGGCAAGCGCGTCGTAGATGTCGCAGATGGTCATCATCTTGGCTTGTATGGGGATGTCCGGGGCGGTCAAACCATTGGGATATCCCTGGCCATTTAGTTTTTCATGATGCGCCCGGGCGATTTCCGGAATGCCGCGAAATTCGCTGGTCCAGGGAATCTGCGCCAGGAAATTGAAGCTGTGCGTAACGTGGGATTCGATCTGGCGGCGCTCGTCGGGATCAAGAGTCCCGCGAGGAATCGATAGCAGCCGCACTTCTTCCGACGTGAGATAAGGCCGCTCGGCGCCGCGTGGATCGCGGTAAGTCTTCTCGGCAATCTCGACGATCACGCTGAAGTCCCCGGCCGGCATCAGCGTGGGCTCATTGGCGCGCGCGATGAAATCAGCATAGCGATCGATCTCGGCAAGCAGGCGCAGCGCTTCGTTGTCGAGCAGACGCAAGCGCGCTTCCGCATCCTTGCGGGATAGCGAGAGAAGCGCATCCACTTTTTGCTGCGCGATGCGCGCTTCAATGTCCTTGCGGAGGTAATCGAAGCGGTCGAGCAGGCGGGAATGCTGCGAAGGATAAAGTTTCTTCGCTTTAACCAGCACTTCCTCGCGCACGCCAACTTTTCCAAAATCGTGGAGCAGCGAGGCGTAACGCAACTCTTTCATTTCCTCGCGTGAAAATCGCAGGTCCGCATAAGGGCCGCGCACTTCGCGATCGACGGCCTGGGCCAGCGCCACGGTCATTTCACACACGCGCTGCGAATGCCCGGAAGTCGTTGGATCGCGCTGCTCGATGGCTTTGACGGCGGCGTTTACGAAGCCGTCAAATAAATTTTCGATGTCGCGATACAAGCGCGAGTTTTCGTAGGCCACCGCGGCCTGCGAAGCGAGGGAAAGCCCGAGACGCACGGCGCGCTCCGGAAAGGGATGCACGTGGCGGCGCACGGCCGCGGCATCGCTCAAGCGGGCCTGCGCATGGCGTTTACAGTTGATGAGCTCAAGCACTCCAAGAACTTCTCCTTTGCCATTCTTCATGGGCAGGGCGACCAGAGAACGCGTGCGATACCCACTCTCCTGGTCATAAGAGGAATTAAAGCGGTACGCGCGGGAACGCGGGATGCGGTAGGCATCCGCCAGCTCGATCACTTCACTGCGCAAAGCGCAATGCCCGGCGATGGAATCTTTCGTCAGAGGCAGAACGTGTTCGCGATACGGAAATTGCACGCTGTCGTTCTGCGTCAACTGGAAACGAAGCTGGCGTGATCCCGCGGCCCGCTTGTTCGTGTTCACCGGCGTTTCGACCAGATAGAGGGATGCCGCATCCGCACCGGTAACTTCCCGAGCTTTCTGCAAAATGAGCGAAAGCAACTGGTCCACATCGCGGGTTTCAGAAAGGGCGATTCCAATCCTGTTCAGTTCTTCCAGATCCCTCTCAGCCCGGGCGGCGCTAAGAGCGTGGCGGCGGAAAGGAGGTTTCTGCTTGTGCGGTGTTGTTCGAGGGCTGGCCATAGAGAGTTCGGGTGGTTAGCACGTCTCGCGGCGGAAGGGACCATCCGCGCAAACGAAAAGTATAACGGAATCGGGCACGGGATGGGGATGCGCCGGGGGGCCCGGGGCCACCGGGTTAGGGCACACCGGGCTTTCAGGCTTGCCGCGTGCCAGAGGAAGCCTGCGCCACCGAAGTAGCCAAAAGACAAGTAATCAGTAGGACTCAGAGCCTTTCGCGGGTGGTAGGGGTCTGTTAGCGTGGGAGCAGAAGGTCCGCATGGGTGTGGGCGCGGGGGTGTGCCGCGCGGGACGGAAGGAGTTGGAGTGCAAATTGTCAGTGGCGGGGTGAGCGACGTGGGACGCGTGCGCTCAAACAATGAGGACTCCTTCAGGATTCTGGAGCCGATGCAGCTGTATGTGTTGTCCGATGGCATGGGCGGCGAAGCGCACGGCGAGATTGCCAGCGCTCTGGCCGTCGAGACCCTCGTGAAACATTGCATGGAAGCAAATGGCGAATCCGAAACAAAGGCGCAGGGAACAACGGCGGCTCACTGGAGCGAGAAAACCAAGCGGCTGGAAAGCGCCGTGCACCTGGCGAATCACAAGATTTTCGAAGCAGCCGAAAAAAACCCGGAACAACACGGCATGGGCGCCACGCTCACGGCCATGTGGATTGAAGGGGCAAAACTCAGCCTCGCCCATGTGGGAGACAGCCGGGCGTATTTGCTGCGCGGCGGCACATTGCAACAGCTGACCAACGATCATTCCCTGGTAGCGGAACAAGTGCGGCGCGGAATCCTGACCACGTCGGAAGCCGAACAGAGCGATATGCAAAGCGTGCTGCTGCGCGCCCTGGGGGCCCAGCCGGAAATCGAGGTGGACGCCGATGAACACATGTTGTTCGAGCGCGATGTCCTTCTGCTGTGTTCCGATGGACTGACGCGCATGGTGACTGAGCCAGAAATTGCCGGGACCCTGCAGGCGGAAACGGACCCGCAAAAGGCCGCGCAAAAATTGGTGGATCTGGCTAACGACCGCGGCGGCATGGACAACGTGACGGTCGTGGCCGTTCGGCTGAACAAGGGATCCAGAGAATGGTTTTCTTGGCTGCGCCGCGGAGCGCGCAATAACTCGGGGAATCACCAGTCCGCAGGAGGACAGTGAGATGGCGAAGCTGAGCCTGATGTTTGAAGACAAGCTGGTGAAGGAAGTCCCCGTGGGGAGCCGTCCGATCGGCATCGGCAGGTCCCCGGACAACGATTTGCCGGTAGACAACCTGGCGATCTCCAACTACCACGCTCGGGTGTATTTCGAAGCGGGGCGGCTGGTGGTGGAGGACCTCGACAGCTTGAACGGAACGTTTGTAAACGATCTGCGCGTGGAGCGCGCCACGCTGCACGACGGCGATTCGATCTGGATTGGAAAGCACCACATCAAGGTGGATGCCAGTGGCGATGCTCCGCTTCCCTGGGATTCCGGCCGCAAGGCGAGTGCTCCGCGCATCAACGAGACCATGGTCCTGGATACCAAAGCGCGGCGCGACATGCTCCAACAGGCCGCGGCGATGGGGGAACGCTCACAGTTTGCCGTGGGCCGCTTGAAGATGCCGACGCTTGTGATTCTCAGCGGCAAAACAGACCAGAAAGAGTATGTTTTGACCAACAAGCTGACGGTCATCGGCAAGTCCAACATGGCCACCGTGCGGCTCAAGGGCTGGTTCAAGCCGAAAATGGCCGCGCAGATTAATCAACGCGATGACGGCTACTACGTCGGACCAGGCGACGATGTTCCAGTAGTCAATGGCACCCCAATTCCCGGTCCGCTGCGGCTGAATGACGGGGACTTGCTGGAAGTGTGCGGCGTGCGAATGAATTTCATTTTCCGGGAATAGAGCGCGAGGCTCATGGCGGCACCGTCAGGCGGATTTTGGCAAAGGCGGGGCGCCTTTGGCCTCTACGAGCTCCTGCAATCGTGGTGGCGTCACCGCGTTTCATTCCTGATCAGCGTAGCCATTACCCTAGCCGCGCTCTCAATTTACTATTTTACGTTCCTCGGTGAACGTCCCACCCCTATCTTTCAATTCCTGCAGCGTCTGGAGTTCGATGCCCTCGATACGCGTTTTCGTTACCGGCCCGCCAGCGCCACCCCGGTAGATCCGCGCATCGTGATTGTCGATATCGACCAGCGATCCCAAGAGGTGCTGGGAAAATGGCCCTTTGCTAGGACCCACTTCGCAAAGATGCTGGACGCACTTCGTGAAGACGGCGCGAAAGTGGTGGGGTTCGACATCACTTTCGACAAGCCCGATCAGACTGCCGCGCCGGTACGAAAGATCTGGGCGGATCTCGAACAGCGAAAGAAGCAGGGAGAAGCGATCGACCCCAAGTACGAAGCATGGGTGCATCAATTGCTGGCGGAGTACGACGCAGACGCACAGTTTGGCCAGGCCATCGACCGCTTCGGCCCGGTGGTCCTGGGGAATTTCTATCTTTCGAAAGAAGAATTAACAGGGATTGATGACGCGACGCTCGACCAGTACGCGGATCTGGTTGACTGGTATGGCTTGTCGAAGAATTCCATCCATCCGGCGACTGGCAAGCAGGACTTTGCCGAAATGGTACAGATCTATCAACGCGAAGGCGACCTGTTCGCGGCCACGGTGTCGAATATCCCGGTGCTCGCGAATCCTGACAACCCCGACAAGACTTCCATCGGCTTCTTCAATATCTCTTCCGATGCCGACGGAGTCCTGCGGCGGTCGATGCTTGTTCTTCCATTCGGACGTTCGAAAGAAGTCACGGATTGGCAGATGTTCGGTTCGCTGGAAGTGCAAACCATCCGGCTCTTTTTCGGCCTGAAAACCTCGCAGCTCACGGTTAATTACAGCCAGACGGGAGTCGTGAGCCTGGATTTTGGCGACAAGCTGCGCATCCGGCCGGACTCGACAGGGCACATGCAGATCAACTATCACGGTCCGCGCGGATCCTATCCCTATTTTTCGATTGCGGACGTTGCGCAGCGCAAATTTGCGCCGGGAACCTTCAAAGACAAGATCGTGCTGGTGGGGGCTTCGGCGACAGGAATCGGCGATCTGCGCACGCCACCATACGGCGGAATCAAGTATCCGGGAGTGGAAGTTCACGCCAACGTTATCGATAACCTGCTCAACAAAGGCTTCCTTGTCCGTGGAGCCCGGCAAGTCCTCTGGGACTTCCTGCTGATCTTGTTTTTCGGAATTCCCCTGGGAATCTGGATGGCGCTGGTTTCGCCGCGATGGATGTGGTCCGGGCTGGCTCTGCTGGCGCCACTGATCGCGGTGAACTATGCCGCGTTTCTGCACGGCTGGTGGCTGAATTTTACCGTGCCTGCGGCGACGCTCATCGGCAATGCCATGTTGGTGTCGCTGTACCGCGCACTGGTCGAGGAAAAAGAAAAGCGCCGAGTGCGCACCGCGTTCGGGCAGTACCTGAGCCCGGAAGTCATCCGCCGCCTGCTCGTCAATCCGCACCTCGTCGAGCCGAAGAAAACCGACATCACCGTGATGTTCAGCGATATCCGCGGCTTTACTACCATTTCAGAAAAACTGGATGCTCAGGACCTCGCGCTGTTCCTGAACCAATATCTCTCGGACATGACCAGCATCGTCTTCGATCATCTGGGAACGCTCGACAAATACATTGGCGACGCGGTGATGGCCTTCTGGGGCGCACCCTACGAAGAACCGGGACACGCGGCCAAGGCCTGCAATACCGCGGTGGAAATGATGAAGCGCGTCCGCGAGATGCAGAAGACTTGGGAAGCGGAGGGCAAACCGCATCTGGACATCGGTATTGGCCTGAATACCGGCGTAGCGAGTGTCGGTAACATGGGCTCCGTGCTGCGCTACGGCTATACGGCGCTGGGTGACACGGTGAATTTATCGTCGCGGCTGGAAGGCTTGAACAAAGATTACGGTACGCATATTCTGGTGAATGAATCGACCTATTCCGCCGCGAAAAATGACGGTTTCGTTTTTCGTGAGCTGGACTTGATTCGCGTGAAGGGCAAGCTGCAACCGGTGATGATCTATGAGCTGCTGGGCCGCACGGCGGACCTGGAAGCCAGTGCAGCCCTGGCCGGCGTGCATGCCCGCCTCGACAAATTTGCCGGGGCGCGGGCGCTCTATCAGAAGCGAAAGTGGCTTGAGGCGCAGAATGCATTTCAGGCGGTGCTGGATCAGTGGCCCGACGATGGACCTTCACGGGCGTACTGGAAGAGATGCCAGGAGTATTTATTCGATGAGCCGCCGTCCGGGTGGGATGGGGTGTTCACCATGACGCATAAGTAGGGTTAGGGGCGGATTTCTCAGCATGAAAGCGCACACTCTCAAGGTGAGTTCCGCGGCCATTGTCATCCTGAGCAGACCGAAGGATCTCACCCGATCCACATCTCGGCGTAACCATTCAGATGGGATCCTTCGAGTTCGACTTCGTCGAACCCTCAGGATGACAGTGCTCTTTATGGTTGTTGGCAGAGTTCGGAGAGACGAGATGGTGAGAAATACGGTTTAGGGGCTGCAAATTCCTGCCTGCGATTGAATTCACCTGCCGGAAATTTATTCTTGAGAGACACCGGGCGATGCTCGGCGGCGCTGCGGCTTTGCGCGGCGGCCATTTGAACGACACTTGCGGAAAGGCGCGAAGTGACGAACCATTCGGCGTATTGCAGCGCGTCGTGGGACTGCCAACTGCCGTGATATCGCCATTGAAGTGATATATTGTCCGCGCGGGAGTTGCGCGCCTCAGGATTGGGCAGATGGGAACTAAGCAGCGGAAAGCCGAGTTAAGCCGGCAGATTATCCGTCCAGGTGGAAATGTACCCAAAGAAACGCCCTCGGGAATCTAAGAAGAAGTAAACCAGGGAATAGCGGAGCAAGAACACGGGCCGAGAGCAGAAGGGGCTCTCCAACAGGGTGCTGAAAAACTCCCATTCGTGTCATTCCGAGGAGCCGCAGGCGACGAGGAATCTGCTTTCACCGACAAAGCCAAGAAGAAGCAGATCCCTCGCTGCGCTCGGGATGACAATAAGGGGTCTTTTTGAGCAGCCTGCCAAGGAAAGAATTACAAGTTTATGTGGATTGTTCGATTAGCGCTGGCAAGGCCATACACATTTATCGTGCTGGCGCTCGCTATCATCTTGCTCACCCCGGTGGTGCTGCTGCGCACCGCGACCGACATTTTCCCGGATATCAACATTCCGGTCGTCAGCGTCGTGTGGACCTACTCCGGCATGTCAGCTCAGGATGTTGAACAGCGGATTACCTCCGTCACCGAGCGCGGTATGACCACGATGATCAATGACATCGAACACCTGGAATCGCAATCGCTCCCGGGAATGGCGATCATAAAACTCTATCTCCAGCCGGGCGCGAATATCTCCACAGCTTTGGCGCAAACGGCGGCGGCATCCCAGACCATGATGAAGTATCTGCCGCCGGGCATGACTTCGCCCTTGGTGATCATTTACTCGGCCTCCACCGTGCCGGTCATCCAGATCGGCTTGACCAGTGACATCATGAGCGAGCAGCAGCTCTTTGACGTCGCCACCACATTTCTGCGCCCGCAGTTGACCACCGTGCCTGGCGCGGCGCTCCCCTGGCCTTACGGCGGGAAGCAGCGGTTCATTGCCGTGGACATCGACTCGGCAGCACTGCAGTCCAAGAGGTTGTCTCCCGTTGACGTCGTGAATGCCATGAACGTTCAGAATCTGATTCTGCCCATGGGAACCGCAAAAATCGGCTCGCTCGAATACAGTGTGGAGATGAACGGCAGTCCGCGCACCGTGGCGGAGCTGAACGACCTGCCGATAAAAACTGCCAATGGCACGACCATCTTTATGAAGGACGTGGCGCACATCCGCGACGGCTTTGCGCCCCAGACAAATGTGGTTCGAGCGAACGGGCAGCGCGGCGTACTGATGAGCGTTTATAAAACCGGCGGGGCATCCACCCTGGGCGTAGTGACGAGGGTGAAAGAGCTTTTGCAGTACTACACCTCTTCCCTGCCCGAAGGCCTGCACCTCAGCATATTTTTCGATCAGTCCCCCTTTGTGCGCTCTGCTATTCAGGGTGTGCTTCGAGAGGCGCTTATCGCCGCCTGCCTCACGGCCGTCATGATCCTGCTCTTCCTCGGAAACTGGAAAAGCACTCTCATCATTGCGATTTCGATTCCCCTCTCCATCCTGGTGAGCGTGATTGCACTGAGCGCGCTTGGCCAGACCATCAACATCATGACTCTTGGAGGCCTGGCGCTGGCTGTCGGCATTCTTGTCGACGACGCCACGGTGGAGATCGAAAATATCAACCGCAACCTCGCCATGGGCAAGGAAACCCTGCAGGCGATTCTGGACGGCGCGCAGCAGATTGCGATGCCGACGTTTGTTTCGACGCTGTGCATTTGCGTCGTATTCATCCCCATGTTTTTCCTTTCCGGTGTGGCGAAATTTCTGTTTGTGCCCCTTGCCGAAGCGGTGATCTTCGCCATGCTGGCCTCGTACTTCTGGTCGCGCACCATCGTTCCGACTCTGGCGATGTATTTGCTGAGCGCCGAGGATGAATATCACGTGGAAGAGCACGTGGGAGAGAAGCAAGGTTTCTTCCGGCGTTACCAGCAAGGCTTCGAACGAAACTTTGGAAGGTTTCGTGACGCCTACCGGCGCGCGCTAGCGGCCGCATTGCATCATTCCTTTTTGTTCATCGCTTGTTTTTTGGGGTTCTGCATTTTCTCAGCGGGCATTGTTTTCATTCTCGGCCGGGATTATTTCCCCAGCGTGGACGCCGGCCAAATCCGGCTGCACATGCGGGCACGCGCGGGGCTGCGTATTGAAGAGACCGCGCGCCTGGCGGACCAGGTGGAAGGCACGATTCGGGAGATTATCCCCAAGAGAGATTTGGCCACGGTGCTGGACAATATCGGCTTGCCCTACAGCGGCATCAACATGAGCTACAGCAACGCCGGCACCATCGGTACTTCGGACGCGGAAATTCTCGTCCAGCTGGGGAAGGAGCGGGGAAATTCCACGGACACTTACGTTCGAGAATTGCGCAAGACTCTGCCACAACGCTTTCCAGGAGTACAATTCTTCTTCCAGCCCGCGGATATCGTCGCGCAAATCCTGAATTTCGGAATGCCCGCGCCGATCGACGTGGAAGTCATGGGAATGAACCAGCAAGGAAATTATCAATTGGCGGAACGCCTGGCGAACGAGTTCCAGCATATCCCGGGAGCCGTGGACGTTCACGTTCAGCAGTTGCTCGATAGCCCCGCGCTTCGCATGGAAATCGACCGGACACGCGCCCAGTCCGTAGGTTTGCAGACGCGCGACATTGCGCAAAATCTCCTCGTTTCGCTGAGCTCCAGCTTTCAGACCGCGCCAACCTTCTGGCTGGATCCCAAGAACGGGGCCACCTACCAGGTCGCCGTGCAGACCCCGCAATACAAGATTGACTCGATCCAGGCGCTGGAAAACACGCCGATTACCGCCAGCATGCCGCAGGGTACTCCGCAGATCCTAGGAAACTTGGTGAATCTCTCCTCCGCCACTCGCCCTGCCGTGGTCTCGCACTACAACGTGCAGCCCTTGATCAATATCTACGCCTCCGTGGATGGACGCGACCTCGGCGCGGTGGCGGATGAAATCACCGCTCGCGTGAACGCGATCGCGGAAAAAGACCTGCCCCGTGGAAGCCACATCACGATCCGCGGGCAGGTACAAACGATGAAATATTCCTTTGCGGGACTGAGCCTTGGGCTGATCGGCGCAATCATTCTGGCCTACCTTTTGATCGTTGTGAACTTCCAGTCCTGGCTGGATCCATTTATCATCATCACGGCGCTGCCGGGTGCTCTCGCGGGCATTTGCTGGATGCTGCTGCTCACGCACACCACGCTAAACGTGCCCTCGCTGACGGGCGCGATCATGTGCATGGGTGTGGCCACGGCCAATAGCATCCTGGTGGTCTCCTTCGCACGGGAACAGATGAGCGAGGGCAAGAACGCCCAGGAAGCCGCCTTGGAAGCCGGATTCACGCGCATTCGCCCTGTACTTATGACCGCGCTTGCCATGATTATCGGCATGGTCCCTCTGGCCATCGGGCTCGGCGAGGGTGGCGAGCAGAACGCGCCATTGGGACGCGCGGTGATCGGCGGCCTGCTGTTTGCCACCTTTGCGACGCTCTTTTTTGTCCCGTGTGTTTTTTCGATCATTCACGGGCGCCGAGAACGCCGACAGCGTGGTGGCCAGGGAGCTGCGCCGGCCCTGGCGTAAAGAATAGATATTCTGAAAAAAGAGCGGAGTCGCCAGCGATGAAGGAACGCGGAGTAGAGATGGAAACCGGACGCGAAGAATCAACGCGGGTGCAATTGCGTGTGCATTTACCTGCAAAGACCAGCCGGCTCTTCGCTGTTCTTATTATCGTAGTGATCGTGCTGGTGCTCGCGGGTGCTTTCACGCTTATGCAGCGCCGCGCACAATACCAGGCGCTTGCGAAAGAGACCGAAGCGCTGGCGATACCCACGGTAGCGGTGATCCATGCGACGCCGGAGTCCGGGCAGGAAGATCTGGTTTTGCCGGGAACGCTGCAGGCTTATGTGGAGTCCCCGATCTACGCGCGGACCAGCGGCTATTTGAAAAAGTGGCATTACGACATCGGCAGCCGCGTGAAGCAGGGTGAGTTGCTGGCGGAAATTGACGCACCGGAAGTCGACCAGCAGCTTTCTCAGTCGCGCGCGGAGCTCGCGACCGCGCAGGCCAACGCGCATCTCTCGGAAATCACTTCCACCCGCTACACGGACCTGCTCAAGACCGACGGCGTATCCAGGCAGGAAGTGGACTCCGCCGCCGGGGACTTTGCCGCCAAAAAAGCCATGGTGCAGTCCGCGGAAGCCAATGTGCGCCGGCTGGAAGAGATGCAATCGTTCAAGCAAGTTCACGCGCCGTTCAGCGGAGTAATCACGCGGCGCAACGTCGATATCGGAACGCTGGTCAATGCTGGAAACGGCGGTGCTTCGCAACAATTGTTTTTCCTGGCACAGACGGATCCCATTCGTGTGTATGTCACGGCGCCGGAATCCTATGCGCCTTCGATTCGTCCCGGGCTTGGGGCCTACCTGGAGTTGACGCAGTATCCCGGGCAAAAATTCCAGGCCAAGGTCGTGCGCACCTCGCAATCGATTGACCCAGCCACGCGAACCTTACTGACCGAAGTGGATGTGCCGAACAAGACCGGGCAGTTGCTTCCGGGCGGCTATGCTCAGGTGCATCTGCAACTGAAGGTGACCGGCGACCGGCTGCAAGTTCCGGTGAATGCGCTGCTGTTCCGCTCCGAGGGTTTGCGCGCCGTCGTGGTGGATGCAGATCACAAACTCCACCTGCGCCCGTTGACCATCGGGCGCGACTTCGGCACCACGCTGGAAGTCCTTGGCGGACTGAAAGAAGACGACTGGATTGTGCTGAATCCGGCGGACTCGCTCGACGATGGACAACAGGTGCGCGTGAAGCAGGTTGCGCAAAATGCCGCGCCGGGACCATCGGGTGCTGCCGCAGGCGCAGCGCCTGGAGCCAAGAAAGAATGAGAAGTGCCACTCCATGCGGCGCCCTCATGGGGCTCGCGACCATACTTTTCGCAGCCGGCTGCGCCGTGGGACCAAAATATCAACGCGCCACGGCGCCCGTGCCCGCTAAGTGGGACCTCGCGGAGCCCTGGCGGGAAGGCGCCCCGAAGGACGCCTTGCCCAAAGGCGAATGGTGGGGCACTTTTCACGACGCCGACCTGGATGCCCTGGAAAAAGATGCTCTGGCGGCCAATCAAACTCTGAAGATTGCGATGGCGCAGTACGAACAGTCGCGCGCCTTGGCGGCCGTTCAGGTCGCGCAGCTTTTCCCCACATTCTCGACGGCGCTAGGTGCGGAGCGCCAACGCCTTTCCGGCAATCGCCCTTCGAGCAGTAATTTCTCCGCGACCGGACCTGTGACCCAGACAAACATTTCGCTGCCCTTCACGGTGAGCTATGAAGTGGATCTGTTCGGACGCAGAAGACGCAGCATAGAAGCCGCGCAGGCCTCGTATCAAGCGAGCGCCGCGGACCTCGAAAATGTGCGCTTGATCATTACCGCGGAGCTTGCCGGAGATTATTTCACGCTGCGGCAGATCGATACCGAGTTCGGCATACTGAATCGCACTGTGGAGGCGCTGCAAAAAGGCATGGACCTGGTGAATTCGCGCTATCAGGGCGGAATCTCCTCTGGCCTGGACGTGGCGCAGGAAGAAACGCTGCTCAACACCACCAAGACGCAGGCCACGCTGCTTCAGCAGCAGAGAAAACAATTTGAAGACGCGATTGCGGTGCTCGCTGGAAAGCCTGCACCGGATTTTCACATTGCGCGCAAGGAATTGGACGCGCAGCTTCCATCGCTGAATGCCGGTTTGCCGTCTGACCTGCTGGAACGCCGGCCGGACATCGCGGAAGCCGAGCGCCAGATGGCCTTGGCAAATGCACATATCGGCATCGCCAAGGCAGCCTACTATCCATCGCTGAATCTTTTCGGGCAAGGTGGCTGGCAAGCCGCGAACATTGCCAAGCTTGCAAATGTGCAGAGCACTTTTTGGGCGGTAGGAGCAAATGTCGCGGAGACGATCTTCTCCGGGGGAGCGCGCCGCACGCAGCTGCAATACGCGCAAGCGGGCTATGACGCAAGTGTGGCCAATTATCGCGGCGTCGTTCTGAACGCTTTTCGCGAAGTGCAGGACGACGTGACCGGCTTGAGCGTGCTGGACCAGGCCAGGCAATCGCAGGCGCAGGCCGTGGACGCCGCGCGGCGGACGCTGGATATCGCAACCAGCCGCTACAAAGGCGGCCTGGTCAGCTATCTCGATGTCGTAAACGCGCAGCAGAACTTGCTCAGCAATGAGCAGCAGGCCGCCGCCATCCAGGGCCAGCGCTTGGTGACATCGGTGCTTCTGGTGAAAGCCCTGGGCGGAGGCTGGGATGCCTCGAGCCTTTCCGCTGTGCAGGTGAAACCAGTAGGGAAAGACGTGGTCGCGCCGTAAGCCGCGCCGCCACAACAGGAGGGACAAATGCGCACTCTAAAAATAATGGCAACACCGGTTGTGCTGTGCATAGTGCTCGCGGCGGCGCTGCTGGCGTGGCCGGCTCACCGGGCGCTGGGCGCGAACCAGGCTGGCGCCACGGCTTCACCCGCAACAACGAACGATAAGCCGTTTGTGGTGGAGTACTACTACAAAGTGAAGTGGGGCCATGCGGACGAATTCTTGACACTGTTCAAGAAGAACCACTACCCGGTGCTGAAAAAAGAAATCGAGCTCGGGCGCATGCTGAAGGTGAGCGCCGTTGCCCCGCGCTACCACGTGACCGAAGACGGACGCTGGGATTATCGCGTGACCATCGTGTTCAAAAACGCGGCCATCGCCCATGACGACTTTGACAGCGCGGCACTCCTCAAGCAGCTCTTCCCCGACCAGGAAACCTACCAACGTGAAGAACACCGGCGTTTCGAGATTCTGGATGCGCACTGGGATGTGCCGGTCAAGGACTTGGAACTCGGCGGGCGTTAATCCTGTGTCTCACGGCTTTTCATCATGGCCTTTAGGATCCACTGCCGCAGAACCGCTGCGTACGCTGAGCGGATATCCAGAAACGTGACACCCATGCCGTGTTCTGGCTGTGAATACACCACTGTTGCTCGTGATTCGAAAAATTCCGTATCCGTGAAAATTTTGATGTGGAACGAGGTGCCCTGGGGAAAGGGATTCGACCTCAGGATAAAACACCCGTGCAAACTCAACTCGGTGACACTGGTGGTCACGGGCGCCGCGGATCCATCCTTTTTAATCTCGGCAAAAGCCTGGAACGGATACCTGGGTGTCCTGCGCCGTTCTTGTCCCACAAGATTGGCCTCGCGTGTGCAATTTGGCCAAATCATATCTCGAATTGGCCGCCAGCGCACTGGAATGTGCTCGGGAAACATGATGGCCTCGAACCTGGCCGGGCATGGCATGATGAAGTCCCTCCCTGTTTCAGGAGACGAACTGCTGCATGCTCTTGCCTATTGAGGAACAAATAGATCCGTGAGTTCCCCTTCCAGGCCCTGCTGCGCCACAATAGGAGAGGCACCCACCCGCCAAGAAAAGATAGAGCTGTGCAAGCTCTTCCGGAGTGAAACACAATGAGAAAACAAATTGCAGGGGTCGCGTGGATGGCGCTGGCCGGCACGCTTACTATCGCGAGCCCGCAGCAGGATCGCGATGACCGCAAGGATCACGACGATCACCACGATAATGGCAAACATAACGGCCGGAATCATCGCGAAGGCCGTGATGACGGCGACCACCATGACAATGGCAAGCACAAAGGCTGGTACAAGCATGCCGATCGGGATGACTATCGAGATTGGGACGATGACCACGATCGCATTCGGCCGGGCCGCCGATATCCCTACGGCCGCTATGGCTCGGTGAAGCAATCTTTCGTGTCGGTATCTGTGGATTACCGGGCGCGTCGCGTAATTCTCTATGACCGCTCAAATTGGGTAGTCGCTCCCTATGACATCGATCGCTGCCGGGATTGGCAGTGGAATCGCGACTCGGTTTTTGTGTATGACGACGACCATCATCCGGGCTGGTATTTGCTCTTCAACGCGCGGCTAGGCCGCTATGTTCACGTCGAATATTCCGGCATGCGGTAAAGACAGACCCGTAACAGAATTTGTGGCCGTTCGGCGGCCAGAACGGAAAGCGCTACAGATTATCAACGAAGAATTGCGTAACCCGCTGCATCAGCACGCGCCGTGCGGGCAGATCGTTGACGCCGTGGCCACGGCCGGGGAATGCCAGAACCTCCACGTACTTCTCGGCCTTGATTAGCTGGTCGATGAGCGCCAGCGTATTCGAATAGTGCACGTTGTCGTCGCCGGTACCGTGGGCGATGAGCAGCTTGCCCTTCAGGTGCTCGGCGTTCTTGATGGGTGAAGATTCCTGATAACTTTCTTCATTTTTCTGCGGCAAGCCGATATATCGCTCGGTATAGATGGTGTCGTAGAAAAGCCAATCGGTGACCGGGCCGCCAGCAAACCCTACCTTGAAGTCCTCGGGATCTTCGAACATGGCGTGCAACGTCATGTGACCGCCATAACTCCAGCCCCAGATGCCGATGCGCTTGGGATCGACGTAGGATTGCGCTTTGAGCCAGGCAGCGCCATCGCGCTGATCGGAAAGCTCCTGCGCGCCGAGGCGAAAGTGGATGTACTCCTCGAAGAGGTGCCCGCGCCCCGCTGAGCCGCGATTATCGAGCGAGAAGACGATGTAGCCTTTCTGCGCCATGAGCTGGTGCCAGAGGAAGGTATTGCCTGTCCACGCGTTGAGCACCACTTGCGCGTGTGGCCCTCCGTAGGTGTAGACCAGAACCGGATATTTCTTTTGTGCATCGAAATCCGGCGGCTTGATCATGCTGCAATTGAGCACGATGCCGTCGTGGGATGTCACCGTGAAGAATTCCACGGGAGAAAGATGGTACTCGGCAAGCTCGGCTGTTTTATTCTCGTCAATCGCTGCGATTTTCGAACCATCCGCGCGGAGGAGGTCCTGCCGCGGCGGAGTCATGCTGTTTGAATAGGTGTCCACGAACGCGGCAGCGTTGGGCGCGATGTTTACGGCATGGGTGCCGTCTTCCCTGGTGATGCGCGTGAAGCCGGAGCCATCGAGCGCCACGCGATAGAGTTGCCGCTCGAGCGGCGATTTTTCGGCGGCCGTAAAGTAGACCAGGCCCTTTGCTTCGTCCACAGCATCGACCGCCGAGACTTCCCAGTCTCCCTTGGTGAGTTGGGCGAGCGGCTGGCCTTCCACATTGTAAAGATACAGGTGCCGGTAACCGTTGCGCTCGCTGGACCACAGAAAACGTTTTCCGTCCTTGAAGAAGTAAAGATCATCGCTGACGTTGATCCAGTACTGATCTTTTTCGCTCAGCGTCACGCGGGACTTGCCGCTGGCGGCGTCGGCGATCAGTAACTCCAGGTGATCCTGCGCGCGATTCAAACGCTGGATGGCCAGATGTTTCGAATCGGTGAGCCAGTTCACGCGCGGGATGTACACGTCGGTTTCCGCGCCGATGTCCATCACGCGAGGCTCGCCGCCGCTAACTGGAGATACAAGCACGCGCACAATCGGATTCGCTCCACCGGCCGGGGGATAACGCTCCATCTCGGCTTCACCGGAGTAGGATTCGAAATCAAC
The DNA here is from genome assembly GCA_041476465.1 of Candidatus Acidiferrum sp. Lineage (GTDB taxonomy): Bacteria > Acidobacteriota > Terriglobia > Acidiferrales > UBA7541 > Acidiferrum. Next base: position 17,043 of record JBGOTL010000007.1, read on the forward strand.
CAAGGGAAACTGGCTGACTTTACGCTCATCCATTTCGAAATAAGCGATGGAGGAAGAGTCCGGCGACCACCAGTAAGCCGTTTTGTTATCCAACTCTTCGGGATAAACCCAGTCCAACTCGCCCTTGCGAACGGCTTCGCTACCCCCGGTCGTGAACGCGCGCTCTTTGCCATCACTGGTGCTCACCAGCCAGAGATTGTGATCGCGGACAAAGCTCACGTATTTGCCATCTGGCGAAATTTTCGGATCCGCAATGGCTTCTTTCCCGGATACCAACGTTCGGCTGGCCTGCATTTTCAGGTCGAACCATGCAAGCGCTGTAGAGCCTTCGAACAAAATTGCCGCGCCGCCAGGCGCCCACTGATATTGCGCGGGTGCGCGGCGCCCGAGTCCAGTGGCTTGTGTCTGCTTGCTTTTTTCCACAGGGAGCGCAGCTTCCAGTTTTTCGGAAGGAACCAGCAGCTTGCGCTCGCCGGTTGTTGCGTCCATCACCCACAGCTCGGTCTTGGCCTCTTTGCCGGCGCCCTTCGTTTCGAAATAGCCAAGCTGCTTGCCATCGGGCGTCCAGACGATACCCTGCGTCAAACGCCCGCCCAAGCTGGACTGGTTGTAGATGCGTTCAATGGTCAGCGCCTTCCCTGCCGTGAATGTTGCGGCGCTCGCAGGTTGCTGGGCCGCCAGCGAGCCTGCGTGGCCCAGAAGAACAGACAGAGCCAGCCCAAAGATGAGTGCTGCGGGAAACCTAGACGACGTGCGCATGAATCCTCCATTTGATCACTCAATTCTAATGAGTTCCGCAAGACTTTCGAGATTTTTCATCTAGCCCGGCGGCCAATGCAGGGAGCGGCCGCCGAGCAGATGCAAATGCAAATGAAATACAGACTGGCCGGCGCCGGCGCCGGTATTCACTACCGTGCGGTAACCCCCGAGCAGGTTGCGTTCGCGCGCCAGCTGCGCCGCGACGAGTTGCAGCTTCCCGAGCAGAGCCTGGTCTTCAGCGGTGGCTTCCTGGAGCGACGCGAAGTGTTTACGCGGGCAGATCAGAATGTGGGTGGGAGCCTGCGGGTTGATGTCTTCAAACGCGAACGCATCGGCGTCGTCATAGACAAGTTTCGCGGGAATTTTCTTGGCGCCAATCTTGCAAAAAAGGCAATCAGAGCTCATTGATTTGCTCCTGGAACCGCGGCTTCGTCCAGCCGGATGACAAAAGGTGTAAAGCCTTCGCGTGCGCGAAGCTGCTCGCCGAATTGCCGGGCTTCCTCTTCGCCGGAGACTTTGCCCACCCGCACGCGATAGTACACACCGTCGGGAAAATCATACTGCTGAATGAGAATCGGCGAGTACGAAGCGCTCAGGCGGTCGCGGAGACGCTCGGCATTGGCGCGATCCCGGAAGGCGCCCACCTGCACGGTGAAAAAACCCGCCGTGGGATCAACGCTGCCGAGAACTTCCAGGCGAATGGGAACCACACCCGCGCCGATAGAATCGATTTCGCGCGCAGCAGCGAGCGAAAGATCGATGACGCGATTTTCGACGAAGGGGCCGCGGTCGGTGATGCGCACGGTAGTGGATTTTCCGTTGTTGAGATTGGTTACCCTCACCATGGTTTCAAACGGCAGCGTGCGATGCGCCGCCGTGAGTTTGTACATGTCGTAGATTTCGCCGTTCGATGCTTGCCTTCCGTGAAACGGAACGCCATACCATGAAGCGTTGCCTTCTTCGGTGTAGCCGGCGGGGGCGGGCAGCGGCGCCGGTTTGCTCCGTTTGGGTGTTGGCTTGGCCGGAGAAGGTGACGCTTCAACGTCGGTGGAATTTTTTGCATTCTCCACTACTTCACCGGGCGCAGACGCAGGCACAGCCGGCGGTGGCTGGCGGCGGGCTGCTACCGGGCGCTTCGCGGCGCACCCAAACAGCAATAGGATGCAAAGGATGTTAACGATGCGAACGAAGGAATGAAGCCCTGTCGCGGGAACGAGATTCACAAGCCCGCCCGTGGCATTACTGTCCTTCTTTCGGCGGCGCGGCGTTTGCCGGCGCGGGGGCGCGCGCCGCAACGCGCGACTCCAGCTTGCTGGCTGCTTGCGTGAGTTTTTCGGAAACTTCACGCAGGAATTCAGCGGTGCGCCGCTCGGTTTCCGGGGCGACTTCCTCTTCCACGTAGCGGCGAAGACGGGTGAGCTCTTCGTCTAAGCGGCGTCCGACTTCTTCGAATCTGTCCATGGTTGTTAGCCTCCGGAACCTCTGGCGCGATTCGAGTATTATAGGAACGCAGTGCGCAGGTCGCAAGGAGGAGCGTTGGCCTTACCCTACGGATGGCAGATGCGCGTGGAACGGTGGAAGAGCGCGATGCGCGGTTTTTTCGGCGGTGGAGATCGCCAGCCGCGGCCCAAGCTGTGCCCTGCTTGCGGCACTCTGGTGGGCATCAGCGCGACACGCTGCCATGAATGCGGCACCAGTTTGACGTTTTCTCTCGCGGCGATGAGCAAGGGTCTCTCCGAATTTTTTGGCGGCCGCGCGCCGGTCACCACAGCCATTTTGATCGTGAATCTTGCCATGTTCGTCTTGAGCTGGATGGCTACAGCAGCGAGTGGTGAAGGTGGCGGCGTGAGCTTCCTCTGGAGTATGGGCAACGATGCGCTCTACCGACTCGGAGGTAGTTTCCCTTTTGCCATTTGGGTTCAACACGAGTGGTTCAGACTGGTCACCGCGATGTTCCTGCACGGCGGATTGCTCCATATCGGTATGAATATGATGGTGCTGCTGGATGTTGGTCCGGTCGTCGAAGAACTCTATGGCTCACCTCGATACCTATATCTGTATGTCGTGACCGGTCTTGCTGGATTCACTTTGAGCGCTCTTCATGGACATCCCGCGGTGGGAGCGAGCGGCGCAATTATGGGATTAATTGGAGTGATGATCGCCATCACGACCAAGCGCAGCGGCGCGGCCATGCAAGCATTGCGCTCTCGGCTCATTTCCTGGGTCGTTTCCATCTTCGCAATCGGATTTCTGATGGGCGGAGTGATTGACAACTGGGGTCATTTTGGAGGGCTTGCAGCAGGTTTCGGGCTGGGAAAATTGCTCGCAGATCGCGAGCCGATGAATGCCAAGGAACGTAAGACAGCGTATTTTCTGGGCTGGCTGGCGGCGGCTGTGCTGGTTGCAAGTTTCGCGCTGATGTTTCTGCACTATCGCGATTCACTTCCCTGGACCAAGTAGCAATTCGCCTGAGTTCTTCCATCTGCGCGGGGCCGGCGAAATGCCGGCCTTTTTGTTTTTTAGGAGCTGAGTCGGCGGGCGATCGAGAAGGAATAGTGGAAGCCTGAAGCGATGGCGAGCCCGGTGACGACGTAGATCAAAACGTGCTTGAATCCTGCCAAGCGCATGTCGGGATAGGCTGCGATGAGGACGGTGATAAACACCAGAACAATTTGAAGAAAGGTGGTGGATTTTCCGAGCAGACTCGGCGGAAAGGGGCGATAACCGGAGATGAGAATAATTACCACAGCGACGATCAAAATGAGGACGTCGCGGCTGAGAACAATGATCGTGAACCACCACGCAAGCTGATTCTTGAATGCCAGGATCAAGAACGATGACGAGAGCAGGAGCTTGTCGGCAATAGGATCGAGATACGCGCCAAGCGAAGAGTGCTGATTTAGTTTTCGCGCGAGCACGCCATCAATGCCGTCGGAGAATCCAGCGAGGACGAGGACCAGAAGGGCCCAGCGGTAATGTTCATAGGAAATGAGAATGAGAAAGAACGGCAGAATGCCGAGGCGGAGAAGCGTAATTTGATTGGGTACCGTCCAGATGCGGCCTTGCATTGTGCAATGAGGATAGCGTAGTTCAGGCGAATTGCGCGAGATAGTCTGTGAGGGAGCGGCCAACCTTGCGGGCGAAGAGTTCAGCCATGGAAGGTATGGCTCCGGAGGATTCATCGAGCGAGATGCGCTCGACGCGATTCATCGGAAAGAAAACGGTGGGAAGTCCGACTCGTTCGCCCTCGGGTTCGTTGATCTGGCGGACAAAATGGTCGAAGGAATTCAGGTCGATGCCGCGCACGGTGATTCCGGAAGGCTGGATGGCCAGGAGTTCGCCCCAGAGTTTTTCCTTGGGAGTATGCAAGCTGACGATGACGATGGAGTGTGGGTCCATGGGTGGCCGCCGGATTCCTAGATAATAGGCTAGCGCATTTTGCGCGCGATGGCGCGCGGCGGTGCGAGCCGCGTGACGAAGAGGTTCACAGCCGCAAGTTCTCCCGGTGGGAAAAAGAGCCCATCAGGCTTTCGCCGCTTCATACGCATGGTTCAGCCACCAGAGTGCATCCCGCAGATCAATGCTTGAATTCAACTCGAAGGAGAACCATCCCGCGCCAGGTGCCCGGGTGCTGGCATCCATTCGCAAGTCTTTTTTGGCGCGTTGCAACAACGCGGGCGACATCAGCTTGAATTTAAAAATAATCGCACTGGGAGAATGCAAGGCCCGAGAAACGGGCAGGGCGGCAAAGATGACTCGTTTTCGATAGAAACCGCGAAACCCGAACATGGGCTTGGAGGCCACGCCCGGCCAGGAAGTCAATTCCTTCCCAAGCATGGCCGACCACTGTTTCATTTCCTCAGTAATGGGCAGCAGTTTGGGGCGTTGCGAGGCTTTGGTTTTTGAGTTCACGAAATACTCCTCAGATCGGCATCGCGACGGGGCCGCCAGGTGGGACCAAAAGCTTTGGCTCGGTGAGGGATTGGACTTGATCAAGAGTGGCGTCGGGAGCGAGTTCGCGGAGCAGCAGGCCATCGGGGGTAACATCGATGACGGCGAGCTCGGTAACTATGTGATGGACGACGGCGACGCCGGTGAGCGGGAGGGTGCAATTTTTCAAGATTTTTGGTTTGTTGTCGCGGGTGGCGTGTTCCATGGCAATGAATACGCGCTTTGCTCCGGCGACGAGGTCCATGGCGCCGCCCATGCCTTTCAACATTTTTCCAGGGATGGCCCAGTTGGCGAGCGTTCCCTTTTCGTCGACTTGCAGAGCGCCGAGGACGGTGAGATCAACGTGGCCGCCGCGAATCATCGCGAAGGAATCGGCGGAAGAGAAATAACAGCTGCCGGGGAGCTCGGTGACGGTTTCCTTGCCGGCGTTGATGAGATCGGGGTCGATTTCGGATTCGAGCGGGTAGGGCCCGACGCCGAGCATGCCGTTCTCCGATTGCAAAATCACGTCCATGCCCGGCGAAACATAATTGGCCACCATCGTTGGCATGCCGATGCCGAGATTGACGTAGTAGCCGTCGTGAAGTTCGAGAGCGATACGGCGGGCGATGCGTTCGCGTTTTTGGTCGTCGGTTAGGGACATAGATTCGACTCGGAATTATTTGGCCTCAAGTAATTTCATTGCCAGAGTCAGCACCGGCAGATAAAGGACGAAAATCACCAAGCCCACTATAAAGAGTGCAGCGAGAAAGACTCTCGTGGTCAGGAGAAATTTGCGGCGGATTTCACGAGCCGAAAATTCCTTCCAAACGACAAATACGGCCAACGGAACGAGAAGGCTGGGCAGGAGCCAGTAATAGGTGGCGAGAAGTAAGCGAGTGGGCCAGGGCAGCTCAACTTCCAACTGCTGGAACATGGTGGCGAAGATGGGTATAACACGATCCAGGACGGGGGCAAGCAACGTACACGAGAACGCAACCATTGCCGTTGCGATCCAGGATAAGGAAGGGGTCACCAGAAATCGTGTGCGTACTTGTGGCGTGCTCATTCTGTGCTCCTCATTTATGACTTCCTCACGGTGCGGCGCTCGATGCGTTTTTCATGGTTTACGCCTTGAAAAATGGCGTCCACAAAAATTCCCGGTGTGTGAACCTGGTCCGGGGGGAGCTGGCCTAACTCGACAAGTTGTTCGACTTCGGCGATGACATAATCGGCGGCGGTGGCCATCATGGGATTAAAATTGCGCGCTGTTTTTCGGTAGATGAGATTGCCCCAACGATCGCCCTTCCATGCCTTGATGAAAGCGGAATCGCCGCGGAGGCCACGTTCCATGACGTACATGCGGCCTTCAAATTCGCGGGTTTCTTTTCCTTCGGCAACCATGGTGCCGTAGCCGGTTGGAGTATAAAACGCTGGAATGCCCGCGCCACCGGCGCGGAGTCGCTCGGCGAGCGTGCCCTGCGGATTTAATTCGACCTGCAATTCCCCGCTGAGGACCAGCTGCTCGAAGAGTTTATTTTCGCCGACGTAGGTAGAGATCATTTTTTTTACCTGGCGATTTTGCAGGAGCAGGCCGATGCCGAAGTCGTCCACGCCGGCGTTGTTGCTGACGATGGTGAGATTCTTGGTGCCTTTGCGGCGCACCGCGGCGATGAGATTTTCCGGGATGCCGCAGAGCCCGAAGCCTCCCATGAGAATGGTTGCACCGTCGATAAGTTTTTCGACGGCGGCGTCGGCGGAAGCGATGCGTTTATCCATGGTATGTGTGACCGCAAAGTCGAAGATCCCGGCTTTGCCGGGGCGGTCGACTCCCTGACGTCGGAACCGTGCGCGGAAAGTTTACTCCAGTTCGCGGAAAATAAAAAAGCAACGAGAGCGCTCTGGCGGATTAGGACAAGCCAGTTTACGGGGAATAGAGCAAGACGCTGCGGCCGGGAACTCCCACGGGAAGACGGCGCAAAGTGTAGAGAAATGGGCGGCTGGGCGTGCCGGTCCGGGAACAGGATTCCAAGCGATAGTAATTGCCGTCATAGCGAACCACGCGCGGAGGAGTCCAATCCGGTTTCCTGCGACAAGCGCGAATCTCCAAAATCTCTTCGGTATCATTTTTCGTGGCGCTGAGTTCATCAGCAACCTCCGGAGTGCGCGCGGCCAAAATTCGCTCCCAGATGGCGCCGATAAGAGAAGAGAGGTTACGTTCCGAAAACTGGGAATCAGAGGTATTCGGCGCTGCCGGCAGAAAGAGCTTGGTAAATATTTTGTCCAGGAGAAAGAGCGGAAGGGTACCGAGGATGGTGTCGCCGAATGCGGCACCGCACAAGCGCACGGTTCCCTCGAAGCTGAAGTAGCCGAGGCACCAAGTGAGTGGATGAGTGGCCCAGATGACGTAAGCGGTAAAACCAATGGCTTGATCATTTACACCTGGGCCCATCTTGCCAGCCAAAGCTGAGTCCACTCCGCGACTCACCCAAGTGGTCATGGAATAGTCGTACCATAGGAGAGTCGCGAAGATGGCGAGAGCAACTTCGGCGAGACCGCTCAGGGTTGTGGCGGGAACCCAGTTTACGTCTCTACAGAAGGGCAGCGACTTACGCAAACGTTGCGGCAAAAGCGAGAGCACAGGGCCGAGAAGAAAGGTCCACATAGTGTGTATAGATAGTACGTGCAGAGTAAGGGGTTAAGGGGCAGGTTGCCTAGCTGAAACTCAAAACAATCAATGAAAACGCATGCGCGGATGATTTTATGCTCACCTTTTCGGGGTCGGGTGGTCTTTATGGTAGACGACCGCGCCGACGAACTGCTAGCTTGGCGCAAGCATCAAGCAAATTCAATTTAGTTAGGAGGCGCTTCCGTATGCGCATAAAAGTGATGGTTCTGGGATTCTTTGTTGTTTTTCTGGCGCTGGCAGGGGCCAAGCCAAGAGCTGGGCAAAAGATGGAAAATGCAACGAATGTGCCGGCTTATACAGCGGACGGAAGGCTGAAATTTCCATCCGGATACCGAGAGTGGATTTATCTAACTTCGGGAGTGGACATGAGCTACAGCCCACAAGCAGGCATGAACATGGGAGGTTCGATTTTTGACAACGTATTTGTGAATCCCGAGGCTTACCGGGCATTCCTGGAGACGGGCACTTGGCCGGATAAGACCGTAATGGTGCTGGAGGCTCGCAAGGCGGGCAGCAAGAGCTCCATCAACAAGAAAGGGCATTTCCAGACAGAGGAAATAATGACCAGGGAAGTTCACGTGAAGGATGAAGCGCGTTTTCCCGGGAAGTGGGCTTTCTTCGGGTTCGACAATGAAGTGGCAGGAGAGCTGTTTCCAAAAGAGGCCACCTGTTACTCCTGCCATGAGCAACATGCCGCGGTAGACACGACATTCGTACAGTTCTATCCGACGCTGTTGCCGATTGCTAAGAGTAAGAACACGCTGAGCGCTGCGTACGTCAGAGAAGAATCGACTGCGAGCCAGGTAGAGAAAAAGAAGAGCGGAAAAAAAGAAGACTACAAGCCCTAAGGGAACGGCGCCAAGCAGTTGGAGCGGTGCCAAGCGGAAGCCTGGCATCTACACATCTCGAAAGTCAACCCCCCACACGCTCCGGCCGGGTCGAGGTAAACGCCACCGGCGTGTGGGGTACCCCCTTTGGGAGACGCCCGTTAAATAAACTGAAAGCGGAAGATGCCGCGCTAATGGTGCAGGGTTACAGGCCGCGAAGGAGTTTGTAGAGTTCGTTGGCGGCGTCGAAATCGGTTTCGAGGTCGCGGGAGCCGAGGCGGTCGCGGAGATCATCGAGGCGGCGAGCGAAGAGATCGAGCGAGGCGGAGAGCATCTCGCGATTGGTGAGAACGATGTCTCGCCAGGTGGAGTAGGGACTGCCGGCGAGACGCAGAGAATCGCGAAGGCCGGGGCCGGCGAGGGTGATGGGCAGGCCATTTTCGTCGAGGCGATCGTAGAGGAACGAGGCGAGAGCCACGGCGGCGAGTTGCGGAAGATGCGAGGCGAGGCCGACGGCGTAATCGTGCTGCTGCGCGCCGAGCCAGAGGGGGCGGGCGCCAAGTTTTTCGAGAATCCGGACGAAGGCGGTGACGCGCGGGTCGTTTTCAGGTGATGCGCCAGGTATTGCGGTGGATTCGTGGATCAGCGCGTAGGTGGAGTCGCGGAAGAGGTCGGCATCGGCGTGCGCGATCCCGGAGAGTTCCCTGCCAGCCATGGGATGGCCGCCGAGAAAGAGCGGGCCACCCATTTCCGGGAAAAATTCGGCGGCGGTTTGCGCGATGCGGAGCTTGGTGCTGCAAGCGTCGGTGACCAACGCGTGGGCGGGAGCGTGGCGCGCGATTTCCGGGAGGAGATCGATGGTGGCGCTGATGGGGAGCGCGATGTAGATAAGGTCGGCGTGCTGCAGTGCGGGAGCGAGTTCGCCGGTGAAGGCTTCGTGGATGGCGTGGCGCGCGCGGGCGTCCTGAACGACTTCAGGGCGGTCCCAGCCGGCGATGTGCAGATCGGTGGTGTATTTGCGGAGTGCGAGCGCGAAGGAGCCGCCGATGAGGCCGGTGCCGAGGATGGTTACGCGCGTGATGAGGTGAGGGGCGGGCATTGGTCAGGCGATGCGACGGTTGACGGCGGGCGCAATGATTCGCAGCTCGTCCATGAGTTTTGCGAACTGGGAGGGTTCCAGGGATTGCGCGCCGTCGGAAAGCGCGTGCTCGGGGTCGTTGTGGACTTCGATGAGCAAGCCGTCGGCTCCGGCGGCGACGGCGGCGCGGGCCATGGGAGGAACTTTGTCGCGGCGGCCGGTGCCGTGGGACGGGTCAGCAATGATCGGCAAATGAGAAAGTTTCTTGATGACAGGGATGGCGGCGATATCGAGCGTGTTGCGGGTGTAGGTTTCGAAGGTGCGGATGCCGCGCTCGCAGAGGATCACGTTGTAGTTGCCGCCCGCGAGGATGTACTCGGCGCTGAGAAGTAGCTCTTCGATGGTAGCGGACATGCCGCGCTTGAGGAGCACCGGCTTGCGGACTTCGCCCAGGGCGCGGAGGAGGAAGTAGTTCTGCATATTGCGCGCGCCAACCTGGAAGATGTCCACGTACTTGCTCATCATGGCGATTTGCGATTGGTCCATCACCTCGCTGACGAGAAAGAGGTTAAATTTGTCCGCGGCTTCACGGGCTAACTGCAAGCCTTTTTCGCCAAGACCCTGAAAAGCATACGGCGAGGTGCGCGGTTTGAAGGCTCCGGCACGCAGAATTTTTGCGCCGGACTTGGCCACGCTTTCCGCGATGGCGTGAACCTGCTCGCGAGATTCGACGGAGCAAGGGCCCGCCACGATGACGACTTCCGCGCCGCCAATTTTTACGCCGCGGCCGAGATCGATGATGGTGCCTTCGGGTTTGAAGTGACGGCTGGCAAGCTTGAAGGGCTGGGTGATGCGCATGACTTCGCGCACGCCTTCGAGAATTTCGAAATCGCGATGATCGAAATCGCGGTGCACGCCGACGGCGCCGAGGACAGTATGCGATTCGCCGGTGGAGCGGTGTACATCGAAGCCGCTGGCGATGAGGCGATCCATGACGTGCTGAATCTGCGCGTCGGTGGCCCCTTCTTGCATGACGATAACCATTTTGTTTGCCTGCTCCCTGAATCAGTCTCGGCGCGACCGGGAAGAATCTGATTTTTGTTTCGAGGATTTCTTTGCGCCATCGCCGGAATGCATGGCGGAGCGTTCAGCAGAACGCGCTTCATCAATAATGCGCTCAAAAAGGCGGCGAATGGCGGCATCGGAAAGCGGCCCATCGTTGTTGCGTTTGGCGTTCTCAATCACTTCTTTTTCGCGGTCGGGCTGATAGAGCGGCAGGCTGGCTTCCTGCTTGAGACGGCCTATTTCCAAGGCGCAACGCGAGCGCTCGTTGAGGAGCTTGACGAGCTTGAGGTCGAGTTCGTCGATGCGCTTGCGCCATTCGTGAAGTTTCATGAAGTGGCCTTCCCGTAACGGCCTTCGGGAGCTTCGACGCGGCGAGAGAGGCCGGCGCGGGCGGCTTGCTTGAAGGTGCGAACGCGATCGGCGAGAGCGGAGACAGCGGCCTCAACGGAGACGGCCTTTTCGATTTCGGCAACGAGTGCGGAGCCGACGACGGCAGCGTCGGCGAGGCCACCGAGGACGGAGACGTGTCCGGGCTGAGAGATACCGAAGCCGACGGCGATGGGAAGCTGCGCGGCGTTACGCACGCGGCGAAGGAGCGCGGGCAGTTCGTCGGAGAGAGAATCTTTCGCGCCAGTGACGCCGGTGCGCGAGATGAGATAGAGAAAACCGGAAGAGACCGCGGCGATCTTGGCAAGACGCGCATCATCGGAAGTGGGCGCGGCGAGAAAGATGGTGTCGAGATGATGAGCGGCCAGGATGCGGCGATAGTCTTCCGATTCTTCGGGCGTGAGATCGGTGACCAGGACGCCGTCGGCTCCCGCGGAAGAAGCAGCGGCGGCAAATTTTTCGAGGCCCATTTGAAGGATGGGATTGTAGTAGCTGAAGAGCACAAGCGGGACTTCGTTAAATGGGGGGCTCGATTGCCGGATGCGGCGAACCAGGTCGAGCACACCAGCGAGGGTCGCGCCGGCTTTCAAGGCGCGCTCGGATGCGCGCTGGATGGTGGGGCCGTCGGCGAGCGGGTCGCTGAACGGGACACCGAGCTCAATGACGTCGGCGCCAGCATCAGCCATGGAGAGGACGAATTTCAGAGTGGCGTCGAAGGAGGGATCGCCCGCGGTGATGTAGGCGACGATGCCGAGTTCGCCGGCGGCACGCAGCTCGGCGAAGCGTTGGGAGATGCGCGTCGAGTTAGGGGAAGCGGCGGTCATTGATTTCGGACAAGATTAGAGCAGACGCTTATAAGTGTCCATGTCCTTATCACCGCGGCCGGAAAGATTGAGGATGACGAGGTCGTCCTTCTTGAATTGCGGCAGACGCTCGACGAAGCCAGCGAGGGCGTGCGCAGATTCGAGCGCCGGGATGATGCCTTCGATGCGCGAGAGGAGTTTGGCGGCGTCGAGGGCGGCGTCGTCGGAGACCGCGACGTATTCGGCGCGGCGCTGGTCGGCAAGCCAGGCGTGCTCGGGGCCGATGGCGGGATAGTCGAGGCCCGCGGAGATGGAATGCGTGGCGGCGATTTGGCCGTCGGCATCCTGCAACACATAAGTGTAAGTGCCCTGCAGGACGCCGGGACGCGCGCCGGTGAAACCTTGATGCGCGGCAAGACGCGCGGCGTGTTCGCCAAGGCCCGGGCCGCGGCCGCCGGCTTCGATGCCGGCCATTTTCACCGATGCATCCTGTAGGAATTCATGGAAGAGACCGATGGAGTTGGAGCCGCCACCAACGCACGCGAAGAGATGCGTGGGCAAACGTTTTTCGGCGGCAAGAATTTGCGCGCGAGCTTCGCGGCCGATCACGGATTGAAAATCGCGAACCATAGTGGGATAAGGATGCGCGCCAAGCACGGAGCCGAGAAGATAGTGCGAGGTGCGGACGTTGGTGACCCAATCGCGCATGGCTTCGTTGATGGCGTCCTTGAGCGTTTTGCTGCCGGAATCGACGGCAATGACTTCCGCTCCGAGCATGCGCATGCGGGCGACGTTGAGCGCCTGGCGCGCCATGTCTTCCGTGCCCATGTAGACGGTGCATTGCAGGCCGAGATGCGCGGCGACGGTGGCGGAAGCGACCCCGTGCTGGCCGGCGCCGGTTTCCGCGATGATGCGCGGCTTGCCCATTTTTACGGCGAGGAGTCCCTGGCCGATGGCGTTATTGATTTTGTGCGCGCCGGTGTGCAGTAAATCTTCGCGCTTAAGGTAGATCCGCGGGCCGTTGAATTTTTCGGTGAGACGCTTGGCGAACTGCAGCGGCGTAGGGCGGCCGGCAAAGTTTTTCAGCAGATCGGCGAATTGGGCCTGGAAGCTGGCGTCAGTCTTCGCGAATTCGTAGGCGCGCTCTAGCTCGAAGAGCGGCACCATGAGCGTTTCCGGAACGTAGCGGCCGCCGTAGGGGCCGAAGCGTCCGGGGACGGCGGCGGGGATGACGATGTGCTGTGCGGTCATTTTAGGTTTCTGAAGTGCCATCTCGTACTATGCCGATAACCATTCAGCATCGCAACAACATCCGGTTGAGATCCCTTCGGCAGCCTCAGGATGACAATTCTCGATTGAGGTCGCGGTTGGCGCGGTCGACTTCGCGAAAAAAGTCGCGCAGCTTGCCGTGATCTTTCTTGCCGGGGCGCGATTCGACCCCACTGGCGACGTCCACGGCGTAGGGGCGGACGAAGCGAATCGCTGCGGCAATATTTTCCGGCGTAAGACCACCAGCCAAAATAATACGGTGAGAGTTCGCTGCCTTGCGCGCGGCGGACCAGTCGGTGGAAAGTCCGGTACCGCCATATTGGCCTGTATGGGCAGCGTCGAGAAGGAAGCTGTGCGCGGCACGATAGCGGGCGAGATGTGCCGCGGAAAAACCTTTGGCGACGCGCACGGCTTTGATGACAGTCAGGCGGCGGGCCACTGCGGCAATATCTGCGGGCGTTTCGTCGCCATGAAGCTGTGCGGCTGCAAGACGCAGCGATTCGGCCAGGGCGATTACGGCGCTGGGGGTCCAATTCACGAAGACTCCGACGGGAGCGACAAACGGTGGAAGCTTGAGAATGATTTTCCACGCGGAAGCCGGTGAAATAGCTCGCGGGCTTTTCTTGTGGAAATTGAAACCGAGGGCATCCGCGCCGAGATTGCAGGCGGCGATGGCATCGGGCCAGTTGGTGATGCCGCAGATTTTTACGCGAACCATAGCCGGGCTAAGCCTCCGTGCGATCCGTGCCGAGAAGCGCGGTGAGCGCGGCTGCGGGGTCGGGCGCGAGCATCAAATGTTCGCCGATGAGGAAAGCATCGAAGCCGGCGGCGCGGAGCTTCAGCAAGTCTTCATGCGTACGGAGGCCGGATTCGCTGACGGCGATGCAGTCGTCGGGGATGCGTTCGATCAGCTCGTAGGACGTTTCAACGTGAACGGAGAGCGTTTTGAGATCGCGGTTGTTCACGCCAATGATGCGGGCGCTGGTGGCAAGCGCGCGGTCAAGCTCCTGAAGCGTGTGAACTTCGACCAAGGGCTCCATACCGAGTTCCCTGCCGAGCGCAATGAGGTCGCGAAGCTGAGAATCATCCAGGGCCGCGGCGATGAGCAGAAAGCTATCGGCATCGTTGGCGCGAGCTTCCCAGATCTGCCAGGGATCAAAGATAAAATCCTTTCTGAGGACGGGCAGACGAACGGATTTGCGGGCATCACGCATATTCTTGAGCGAGCCGCCAAAGAATTCTGGTTCGGTGAGGACGGAAAGCGCCGCGGCGCCCGCGGATGCGAGCGCGCCTGCCAGGGCCACGGGATCGAAGTCCTCGCGAAGCACGCCGCGGGAAGGCGAGGCGGGCTTGAGCTCGGCAAGGACGTTGAGACCCTCGCGGGAAAGAGCGGCGGAAAAATCGCGGAGCGGCTCAGCAGCCTTGACGCCGTATTTGAGAGCGGTTTCAGGCAGGACCCGCTTGCGATGATCGAGGTCGGCACGACGCGCTTCCAGAATGCGGTCGAGGACGGTTTCCGTGTTTGGATGGGCGGACATTTGGTTAAGTTTGTATGCTAGGTGGAGAGTGGAGAGGGTGTCAAATGGTGAGGAACTGAAGTTGAAGGTTGAAACTTGAGAGGAAGCAAAAAGAGATAGAAAAGGCCGGCACCGGCGGGACCGGGGCCGCTACGGAGAGATTCTATTGGGTTATCGCGAAGAGTATGGGGCATTGCTGGAAGCGATTGCGCAGGAGGCAGATGCGATTGCCATGCGGTATTTCCGCGCGGCGGAAATGCGCGTGGAGCGGAAGGGCGATGGCTCGGCGGTGACGCAGGCAGATAAGAGTGTGGAGGAGATGGCGCGGGGAAAAGTGGCGGCGAGCGGGCTGGCGCTGGACGTGCTGGGCGAAGAAATGGGGGGAGAAAATGCGAAATCCGCGAGTACGTCAAGGCGCGCGCGGTTGATTATCGATCCAATTGACGGGACGGAAGAATTTTCGCGGGGGATACCGACGTTTGGGACGCTCGTGGGCGTAGAAAAGGATGGGGAGATTGTGGCGGGAATGGCGAGCGCGCCGGGATTGCATTCACGGTGGTGGGCGTATCGCGGGGAGGGCGCGTACCGGGATGGAAGACGGCTCAGGGTTTCCGAAGTGACGAGGCTGAGCCAAGCGATGGTGTTCGCCACAGGAACAGGCCCGAGCAAGAACGCGTACGACCAGACCAAAATCCGCGGTCTGCTGGACGCGGCGCGCAATAGCCGCTCCTTCGGCGGATTCTGGCAACACATGCTGGTTGCGGAAGGAGCGATCGAGGTGGCACTCGATTGGACATCCAAGCCGTGGGACCTGGCTCCACTAGGAATCATCGTGGAGGAAGCGGGGGGCCGCTCGACAAACGTGCGCGGAGAGAGAACGATTTACACCGGGCAACTCGTGAGCACGAACGGCAGGATTCACGACGAGGTGCTGAAAATCCTGCGATGAATTCAGTCAAGGAACGCGTGTGAAAAAAGGTGAAGAGTTGAGAGCCCTGGCTGAAGAAATCGTGGCGTGCCGGAAATGCCCGAGGCTGGTGCGCTATCGAGAAAAGGTAGCGCGGGAGAAGCGGCGTGCGTTTCGCGAGTGGACGTACTGGGGCAAGCCGGTACCGGGTTTCGGCGATTCACAAGCGGAGCTTCTGATTCTTGGCCTGGCGCCGGGCGCGCACGGTTCAAATCGCACAGGCCGCATATTCACCGGGGATCGCTCCGGCGAATTCTTATACAAGGCACTGCATAAGGCGGGGTTTGCCAATCAAGCCACTTACCTGCGCCGCGATGACGGATTGCGGCTGAAGAACGCGTACATCACCGCGACGTGCCGGTGCGCGCCTCCTGCAAACAAACCTTTGCCCACTGAAATCGCAAATTGCCGCGGGTATCTTGAGCGCGAGCTGGAGATTTTGCGGCCAAAGGCCGTTCTCGCACTGGGGAAGATTGCCTGGGATGGATATTTAGAAATATTGAAGCAAGAAGGAAAGATTACCTCGCGCGCGGCGTACAAGTTCGCCCACGGCGCGGAAGCGGAATTACCTGAGGAGGGGCCGCGATTATTTGGCGTGTATCACCCCAGCCAGCAGAATACGCAGACCGGCCGCGTGACGCCGGCCATGTATGCGCAGGTTTTGCGCCGCATCCGGCGGTTTATGGAAATGTAGGGCCGCGTCTTGCAAGAACGTTGCAAATCTGGCGAGCACGACGGGCGGGGCCCTTCGGCTTTGCTCAGGGTAAACAATCCCCGCCCCTACAACATGATTGATGCTGTTTGATTTCTACTGCGGGAGGCCCATGCGCTTCAGCAGGTCGGCGTAGCGGGGATCGGAACGCAGAGAATCAAAATAGGGAGAACTCTTGATGTTGGCCACAAACCCGCTCTTCTCGCGGTAAGCTTTTTCCAACCAGTTAAACGCACGATCTTTTTCTCCCAAGAGAGCATAGTTCCCTGCAATCCATGCCGGATCGATGTAGATGCGTTTGGCCTGCTCTTCCTGGAGCGTCGCTAATCGTTTCAGGGCGCCTCGAAACCCTGCCTTGGCGTACTCCTGCTTTACAGCTTTGACGAGGGCGATGTCTTCCGAATCGTTATTGAGACTGGCCGCTTTCTCCCATTCTTCCTGCCAAAGATCATATTTCGCCGTGAAGAAGTAGACCCTCGACAGACCGTTATGAGCGTTCGCATAGCTGGGATCGATTTCCAGAGTCTTTTTCTCCTGTTCGATAGCCTGGTCGTACTGTTTGGAGATTAAATACTCGTTCGCCAAATTTTCGTTCGCGTTCAGGTTGAGCGGATCCAACTCCACAGCGCGGCGGAAGTGCGTTAACGTCTGCTCATGATTTCCGAGATACCTAAGGTGAAAGCCGTACAAGACATGAGTGCGGCTAAGGTTTGGATTCAGCTCGAGGGCGCGCTCAAATTCCCGCGCGGCGGCGGCCCAGTTCCAATCCGTGTCGTACGTGCTCGCGAGTAATGCGTGCGCCTCCGCCTGCGTGTCGTCAATGGCCAGTGCCCGCGTGGCGTAGGTCTTGGACTTTGGCATGGTTTCGCTGTAGGGAATGTAGGTGTAGTCCGAGATGACTCCGTAATACTCTGCGAGTCCAACGTAGGCCAAAGCGTAGTTGGGATCCCTCTCGACGGCCTGCTGAAAATAATCCCGCCCTTTATTCAAACCCCCGGGCGTGCGCTTGTCCCAGTAGTAGCGGCCTTTGAGGTAGAGCTGGTAAGCCTCGGGATCGGAAGTCCCCCCATTGCTGAGCTTGGCCTTCTGCTCGCCGGTGAGCCGCTCGCGGAGACGCGCGGAAATTTCTCCCGCAATTTCGCGTTGCACGGAGAGCGCGTCGGAGAGTTTCCGGTCATACTGTTCGCTCCACAGGCTGCGGTTGGTGCGAATGTCGGTGAGCTCGGCGCTCACGAGCAGCGAATCGCCGCGCTGCGTGACACGCCCGGTCACGACCGCGCCGACTTTCAATTCGCCCGCGGCCTTCAGCGGGTCCACGTCCTTGGCCTTGTAGCGGAAAACCGCGCTGCGCGGGCGCACCGTCAGGTTGGGGAGCTGCGAAAGGCTGCTGATGAGGCTTTCCGTCAACCCGTCGCTCAGGTACTCGGTGTTCGGATCCGCAGTAGCGTTGGCAAAAGGCAACACGGCGAGGGAATCGATTGCGGAGCCAGAACTCGAGGACATCCATCGGTAGGCACCGTAGCCCAGGCCCGCGACTACGAGTAATACGGCAGCCCCAGCCGTCAGGAATTTTTTCTTGTGGCGAGCCAGCAGGCTGACGGCGATTTGCTTATCGGTGCTGGATGCGGAGGAGGCGCTCGAAACCATCCCAGAAGTGGCCGATGAGGGAGACGATCTGACGCTGACATCCTCTGGCGCAACTGCGGCAGGATGAATTGCCGAGCGGCTTGAATCCGTGTCGCGCTTCAAGCGCTGAAGGTCAGTGCGCAGATCCGAGGCGTGCTGGTAGCGCAGCTTTGGATCCTTCTCCAGAGCTTTGCCGATGATGCGATCCAGCTCGGGGGGAACGTCGCTGTTCAGGCGCACGGGAGCTGGAGGAGCTTTATGAAGAACGGCGTCGAAGATGGCGCCGGAAGTGTCGCCCCGGAAAGGTAGAACGCCGGTGGCCATCTCGTAACACACAATGCCAAAAGAGAAGAGATCCGTGCTGGCATCCAACTCCTTGCCCAAGACCTGCTCCGGGGACATATAGGAAACGGTTCCGAGCGACGTGCCGGGACTCGTAAGATGTTCCGCGTCTACACCCAGTGTGGCTCCGACGTCGGTCATCCCCGCCGGCGCACTCGATGAAGTAACCTTTGCGAGGCCAAAATCGAGAATCTTGGCGTGACCACGCTTGGTCACGAAAATGTTAGCTGGTTTGATGTCGCGGTGGACGATGCCTTCAGCGTGAGCGGCGTCCAGGGCGTCCGCGACCTCGATGGCAACCTCCAGAATCCGTTCCAGCCCCATCGGGCGGTTGTTGATCATGTGTTTCAACGTGAGGCCATCCAGGAATTCCATGGCGATGAAGGCGTTCCCATCCACTTGGCCGATGTCGTAAATGGTGCAGATATTGGGATGGTTCAATGCGGAGGCGGCTTGCGCTTCACGCTGGAAACGCGCCAAGGCCTGAGCATCTTTGGCAACTTCGTCCGGGAGAAATTTGAGGGCGACGAACCGGCGGAGGCGTGTGTCTTCTGCTTTGTAGACAACACCCATGCCGCCGCCACCCAGTTTTTCCAGGATGCGGTAGTGGGAGACACTTTGCCCTATCAGCGATTGAGATTCCGCCATTGTCAGAGCGACTCCGACCGGGTTGAGGTCAACCGGCGCACATCATAGCAGGAGTGACCGCAAAGTCGAAGATCCCGGTCTTGCCGGGGCGGTCACCAGTTGCGCCCCGGCAAGTCACCCATTGCTGATTTGCTCAACTTTCGGCAGAGAGTGTCGGGATTAGCCGACTACGACGTGTTGGAAAGGGGCGACAGTCCGCATCGCTCGTCAGCCGAGGCTGGCCGTAGGTGCCTGGCAAATCATTGAAAATGAGTTTCTTCTGGCGCAATCGAAGCGTGCCGACACTGGCGTCAATCCTGCACAGCAAAGGCCGTTGGCGACAAGCAGGAGGATGGAATGAATGCAAAGTTTCGCAGACTCAGATTGCTGGCAATGGCGAGCTTAGCGATGACGGTGACGGCAAACCTGACTTCGGCGGCGCAAGAACCCGCGCCTGGACCAACCGACCCAACTTCTCCGCCCTCGCAAGAGCAACAACCGCAGCACGCGGACGGGCAGCGCCATGGACTACCGCTGGAGGCATACGCGGTGGCACCGGGGACGAAGTTTCTGGTGCGGCTCGAAGACGAGTTAAGCACGAGAGAGCTGCACGAAAACCAGAAGTTCAAGGTGCGCACCCTGGAGCCGTTGGAAGCGGGCAATGGGATTCATTTGCCTTCGGGTGCGGAGATCCGCGGGCACATCAGCCGCGTGGAGCCAGCCGGCGTCGCGGGACGAGCGAAGATCTGGCTGACGTTTGATGAGATTCACACAAAGTTTGGCAGGCTGCCGATTGTGGCCGATGTCGTGAGCGTGCCGGGTGACCACAGCATCAAACCGGGGCCGAGCCAGGAAGGCGTAATCGAAGGGCGCACCAGCAAGGAAAAAGATGCGGCGCAGGCCGCGGCTGCTGGCGCGGCAATCGGCGCGATGAAAGGCGTGAAAGACAAAAACAAAAAAGAAGCCGCCGAGGGCGCCGCGATGGGCGCCATCACCGCGTTTCTGGAAGAGTCCGGCCGGGGCCATGACCTCGATTTGCCCAAGGGCGCTAAGCTCGAGTTGGAGCTTGGGCGTGCTTTGTATCTCGTCAAGGAATAAGGCAGTTGAAAGTTGAAGGTTGAACAACGAAAGTGGGTGGGCAACGAGGGCTAAATTCCACAAGATCGTAAGCGGTGAGGGCTGAGGAGAGGCCGGTACATCCTGGAGGATGCGCCGGCCTTTGCATTTCCGGAGAAAATAGCCGGACGGGCGCGACGGTGCGCCCATGGGCAGCTTGGCAAGCGGCGATGGCCTTGTTAGAGTCGTTGTATCCAGCCAAATAGAAACGAAGCGTAAACCGACACCAAGGGTGAGGCTGAGCCGCATGGGCGACGACACGAAGACAGCAGTGCGCACCGTGGAAACCGGGGAGCGCAAAGACCGCGTGCTGATTGTCGAAGACGAAGACAACGCACGCAAAGGCTACGAGCAGCTCCTGCAACGGTGGGGATGCGATGTGCTGGGCGTGGCAAGCGCGGAGGAGGCGCTGGCGAAATACGCAAGCTACCAGCCGGATACGCTGATCGCGGATGTTGAGCTGCCGGGCATGAACGGGTTGGATCTGCTGAAGCAGCTTGGCGAAGAGTTGAATGATGTGCCAGCGATTATCATCACCGGCCGAGGCAGCGAAGAGCGCGCGGTTGCGGCGATCGAAGCGGGAGCGTTCTGGTACATCGAGAAGCCGCTGAAGGGACCGGTGCTGCGCGCGCTGCTGGACCGGGCGCTGAGCAAAGCGCGGGACGTGCGGCATCTGGCGGCGCTGCAACGCCAACTGCGTGAAGCGGGACGCCTGGGCGACCTGGTTGGCGGGTCGAAGCCGATGCAGGACGTGATGCGCGTGGTGGAGATGGCCGCACCTAGCTCCGCGTCGGTGCTGATTACCGGGGAGACCGGGTCCGGCAAAGAGGTTGTGGCTCGAACCATCCACAAGCTTTCCCCGCGTGCTTCGGGTCCGTTTGTGGCCATCAATTGTTCAGCGATTCCGGAAACGCTGATGGAGAGCGAAATTTTTGGGCACGAGCGAGGGGCGTTCACCGGCGCGGCGGAGCGCCGCATCGGATGCTTCGAGCTGGCCGACGGCGGCACGCTGCTGCTGGACGAAATTGGCGAGATGCCCGCCCCGACGCAGGCGAAGCTGCTGCGCGTGCTGGAAGACCGCAAAGTGCGGCGGCTGGGAAGCAAGAGCGAGACTCCCGTGGATGTGCGCGTGCTTGCCGCGACGAACAAGGATCCGGAAAAAGCCGTGGCCAGCGGCCAGTTGCGCCAGGACCTTTTCTTCCGGCTCAATGTGTTTCATATTAATCTCCCTCCTCTGCGCGATCACAAAGAGGACATTCCATCCCTGGTGGAGCATATTCTGCGTGACTTGAACGCGAAACACGGAAAACATGTGCGTGGGATTGGCGCCGAGGTATTGGACATTTTTATGAGCCACACCTGGCCGGGAAACATTCGTGAACTGCGCAATGTGCTGGAGCGCGCATCCATCATGTCCGAAAAAGACCTGATCTCCCGGGCGAATCTTCCGGGCGAATTCGGAAAAACAGCGGGGAAAGGCCCGAGCGACCTTTCTTCCATTAAATTTCCGGTGGGCACCACGGTGGACGCCATGGAGCGCGAACTGATCGTGCAAACCTTGGCCGCGACGGGGAACAACAAGACGCGCGCCGCGGAACTTCTGGGCGTGAGCCTAAAGACCTTGCACAACAAATTAAAAGAATACGGCGGCGAGCGCGCCGAGACGGAGTAGGCACCCGCTATGCAGCTCCGGCTGCGCACAAAACTTACGCTGGTAATGACGGGCCTGGTGCTGCTTGTCGTAGCCGTGCTTTGCGGCGTTTTCCTCGAGCAACTCCTCCAGCAGGTGCTTCACGACACGGAAAAGCGCGCGAATGAATTGGTACGCGAGGGGTTTGATGAAGTAGGCCACGCGCTGGAAGACGCGAAGAATCAGGGATTGCGGCCGGCGTCGTATGAACCCGGAGAGATTCACGACTATGTTCAACGCGCGTTTGAGATGAATGAGAAACTCCCGGCCAAGCTGGGAGATATAGGTCAAACGTTCGCCATCTACGAAGTTTCCATCGTGGACCGCGATGGATTCGTCCTGGCTTCGAGCGATAAGACATTGCCTGGGTCGCTCTCGTTGCGGCGCACTCCCTTCTCGCAATTGGTGCAGACTTCTTTTGTTAATCAGGTCAAAGTGCTGGCCGGGCGGCCCAGGCTATATGAAGTGAATCTCCCGTTCAGCGTGCATAAGACTTCTTTTGGAGAAGTGCGGGTAATTGTCTCGACAGCACTGCTGCTGAAAGAAATCGAACCGCGCCTGAGAGCATCCGCGACCATCGTGGTGCTGGCGCTGGTGATCTCGGCTTTCCTTGCGGCGGTGGTCAGCGGGGCAACTCTTGCGCCCCTGCGGGACATCGCGGCGCAGTTGGACCGCATTTCCGCGGGCCAGTACGATACACCCGCTTCCGAGGTGAAGGGATTTGCCCGAGGCAGCGACGAAATAGGGCAGGTCAGCCGGAAAATTACGCAGGTTGGGCAGCAGTTGCGCGGTGTGCACGAAATTTTCAGCACCTTGCGCGAAAATATGAATTCCGTGATGGCCGGGCTGGAAGATGGCCTGTTGCTTTTTACCCGCGATGCGCGGGCGGTGATGGTGAGCCCCGCGGCGGAGAAATTTCTCGGAGCGCCCGCGGGACACTTTCTCGGACGCCACATAAAAGACATTTTCCCTCCCGGACACCCCTTGTGCGAAGCGCTGCGGCTGGAGGGCGACGAACTGAGCGAAGTGGCTTCGGAGACCGAGCTGACGACCAGCGAGGGACCAAAGCGCGTGAGCGTGAGTGTTCAAGCGATTCAGGAAGCGGGGGAGCGGATCGGCGCGCTGGTGACGCTGCGCGACCTGGATTCCCTGGAAAGCATCAACACGCAGCTTCAAGTGAGCGAACGATTGGCGGCGCTCGGCCGCATTACGGCGGGAGTGGCGCATGAAGTAAAAAATCCGCTGAATTCCATGCGGCTGTGGCTGGAAAATTTGAAAGAATCATTGCCGAAAGAAAAAGATGGCGCGGCGCGACAGGCAGTGAACGTTCTGGACGCGGAGATTGACCGTCTGGATGCGGTCGTAAAACGTTTCCTGGATTTTTCGCGTCCAATGGACATACGGCTGGAGGCCACGCAGCTCGCGGTCTTGCTGAAGGAAGTGCTGGAGATCGCGCAACCGCAGTTGCAAAAGGACAATGTGCAGGTGGCGCAGCTCTTGCCGATCGATGTGCCGGAAGTCTATGTAGATCGCGCACTGCTGAAGCAGGCCGTGCTGAACCTTGTTTTGAATGCAATTGAAGCCATGCCCAGCGGCGGGCAACTGCGGTTGATCCTGAGCCGCCGCGGAGAAGTGGCGGAGATCGCCGTGGGAGATACCGGAAAAGGGATTCCGCCGGAGAACCGTCAAAAGATTTTCCAACTCTTTTTCACCACGCGGCCCGGGGGCAGCGGCATCGGCCTCGCAAGCGCGTTTCGAATTGTGCAGCTTCACAACGGTTCGATAGACTTTACATCGGAGGTTGGCCGCGGAACGACGTTTCGCATCGAATTGCCGCTCGCGGCCTGAGCATGACGGGAAAATCAACCCAGCCTTTCGTTGTGAGAACGTCTTTCTTCGGCCGGTTCTCCCTGGCTTTTTTGTGTTTGGTGGCGTTAGGCACGAGCGGGTGCTCTGCCCGGAAGCGTCCCACAATCTCCTGGAATACTGCCGTATTGGTCCGGCCTATTATTCCAAAAGCCTCCACCGTGGCCGCTGGAGACGCAACGGAACCCGCTCCGGATCTCCGGCTGGAGATTCCACTGCCGCTGCGTCTTGCTGTCGCACACGGTGTTCCTCCCAGACCGCGTGCCCCTTCCGCGTCTGCCGGGGAAAACTCAACGATGGAAAACCCGGCCGAGCCGTTCATCGCACCGCAACTGACAGCGGGAGAAACGTCCGCCGCAAAACACGAGGCGGAGCAGAGTCTGGAAGCCGCGGATCGGAATCTGGCGAAGACGCGCGGGCGAACCCTGGACGCGTCACGGACGGACCTGGTATCCAAAATTCGCGAGTTCATGGATGATGCGCGCGAAGCCATGCGCAATGGCGACTGGACGCGGGCCCGCAATTTGGCAAAAAAGGCTGAAGTCCTTTCCAGCGAGTTGTCTCGTTCGCTGTAAGTTTCTCTGCAATTCCCCTCTCCGGCGGTTGTGATTGACGCAAGAGTTCTCTTGGAAGTCCCGGCGCGCGGCGCTTCCTGGCGCGAGTCTAAGAGGACGCAGCGAAACAGTTGCGCTAGAATCACGGCATGAAGCGATTTGACGCGGTCATCGCGGGCGGTGGATTGATCGGCGGCGCCATCGCGCTGGAGCTGGCGCGCGCGGGGCTTTGCGTAGGACTGTTTGACAGGCAGGAGCCCGGCCAGGAGGCTTCGTGGGCCAGCGCGGGGATCCTGTCCCCGGCACCCGAAAACCCGGGAATGATCGTGATGGTGCCGCTTGGCAAAGCCAGCATGGCTCTCTATCCGGATTTTATTGCAGGGGTCGAAGAAATCTCCGGGCAACCCGCGGGCTTTCGCCCCAAGGGAACGCTGGAAGCGCTCTTTTCACGCGACGCCAAAGAAGAGTTAAGCACCATCATTGCGCTGCATCACGGCCTGGGACTGAAAGCGGAGGCGCTGCGCGCCGCGGAGGCGCAAGAACTGGAACCTGCCCTGAGCGACGAAGTGGAAGCCGGCGTTTTGCGGCCGGATGAATGTTCGGTGGACAACCGTGCGTTGACCCGCGCCGTGCTGGAAGCCGCGGAGCGAAGTGGCGCTGAAATTTTTTCCGGAATCAGCGCTACAGCGATCTGGCGCGAAGGTTCACGCTGTTCGGGACTTATTCTTGGGCAGGAAAAGGTTGCGGCAAAGTGGACGATTATCGCCGCAGGATGTTTTTCGGCCGGCATCGAAGGGGTTTCGCAATACGCGCCGGTGCGCCCCGTCAAGGGTCAGGTGGTAGCTCTGCGCGCCGAAGGAGCCCGCATCGAGAGGGTGCTCTGGTCGGAGAAGATTTACTTGGTTCCCCGCAACGACGGGCGAATCCTTGCCGGCGCGACCATCGAGCGCGTGGGGTTTGACAAGAACGTGACGGCAGGAGCGGTGCAAAAGATCTTGCACGCCGCCATCGAGCTTGCGCCGTCACTCTCCAATGCGCGTATCGAAGAAACCTGGGCCGGGCTGCGGCCGGATTCACCGGATCATCTTCCCATTCTTGGCCCGACCGATTTGGAAGGACTAGTGATGGCCACGGGGCATTTCCGCAGCGGGATTCTGCTGACGCCGGTGACCGCACGGTTGGTCGGCGAGTGGGTGACCAAGCAGAGCGTCAGTGTTGATTGGGACCGTTTCAGCCCGATGCGCTTTCTGCAGGCGCAAAGAAGTACCGGCGCATAGGCGTTGCACGGAATTCGTTCCGTGCTATTCGAGCGGAAGGGCGGATGACACTTACCATGCAGAGGTAGAAACCTCGGCAACGAAACCACTCTCTATTCCTGGGGGACAGGCTGCAGCATGACCGGTGCACCTTGGTCCGCGTAGCTGTAATGGATTTGATCGGCGTCGAGAAGCAGTTCGCGCTCGAGAACGAGGTCAAGCGCGGATCCGCGCCGGAGTTGTGCCTCAGGGCCACGGGTCAGCAAAGTTGCGGCGAGGCCCGCGAGTCCGCCAATGCCCGCGCCGATGCCGGCTCCTCTGCCGCCGCCCGCAATAGCGCCGATACCGGCGCCGGCGACGGTCGTTTGCGCCATGGTTCCCACGTCCGCCCCTTTACCTCCCGGGCCGGTAATCTTCCCTTCAGAATCCGTGGTTTCCTTGCCTCCGCTATCGGCACTGTGAGGGATTGCCGTGAGGTCCACAGTGTAGCCATTGGGAAATATCAAGGTATTGAGGCGCATGCGGAATTCGCCGCGGCCCTTGATGCGGCCCGGCCGCTTGGCTTCAGTAAGTTCCCCGCGAAGATAGGAGCCCACGGGAATAACGACGTGGTTGTTCTGCGTAATGGGAAAGGATGTACGGAAATAGACGGAATCACCGGACTTGGCGCTTCCGGTCGAAATACCATTTTCCAGGATTACGGCTACTCGCGTGCCCGCCGGAAGGTTGATTTTTTCGCCGGTGGCGGCCTTCGGCGCGGACGCGGGCCGCGGCACTGCCGCTACGGGAGGCGGCGCTTCGGTCTGCGGTCCCTCCGGCTGCTGAGCAGCCAGCGGGCCAACAATACCCATCATTCCGAGCGCGGCTAGCGAGATAAGATGGCCTGAAATCGTGCGTTTCACTGTGAGCCTCCCGTACTTCCTCTGCGATGCCAGCAAACGGTTATCGGGATGCCTCAAGATAACACGCCGCATCATCTCAAACTCATCCAAGTGATCTTGGATTGACCGGAGAACGGGCAGAGGTTAGGCTGACTTCCTCTGAAGGGGGAATGGCATGGCCAAGCTGGCTCTGATTTACGGAATGAGGCTGCTGCCGGAAGAGGACTTGGGCGAATTGCGAGATGCGACGGTGGTGCTGAAGAATGGACGGACGGCGCGCGTGACCATGCACCTCATCGAAGGCAGCAAGGAAGAGATTGAAAAGACTTTCCGGCAGTCGACGGAAGCGTTTTTTGACATGTATCCGGAAATATAAAAGAAGATGTCCGTGGTCCGTTCTGCGTCACGCCTTGCTCCAATCCAATTCGCTGAGAACGGACGACGGAAAACTCACTGGTGTCAGCGGTTGCCGAAATTATCCGGGTCGTCGTTAGGATCACCAAGGTTGTCGTTGATGAGAACCGTGGACTGGCCGGTGAGTTCAAAACGCTTGCGGCACTTGTAACAGGCGACCAGGTCTTCCAAGCGGACAATATACGACGTGGCTTTGGCAAAACGCTGCTTATCTTCTTCGCCCACGCCGCGTGGCAATTCTCTCTTCTTGCGGCAGACTTTCCAGCGCACGGGAGCTTCAAATTCGCCGCGGCAGCTCGGGCAAACGAGCTTGACCTTCCGGACTTCTTCTTTTTCGGTGTAAAAGGCTCGTTCGTCCATAGTTAGGAAGCGGGAGTGCGCACCGCTTGCTCAATTGTAACAAATTCCAGGCCCAGGTCACGCCATCGCGGGAGCCAATATTCCAGAGCGGCCAGTGTGTGCGTACGGTCCCCGTTCTGATGTGAGTAATCTCCATCATGCAGACACAGGATGTCGCCAGTGGGGGCGGAAGGATGCGCGAGATTGCGCTGCGCGTTGGAGGCGATAGGTTGCAAGCGCGGAATCAGCCACTCGGCTGGCTTGCCGCGCCAATCACCGGGGAGCAGCGTCCACATCACGACCGGCAGGCCGATTTCGCGCGCGATATCAACAAGCCAGGGGCTCCTCATTCCAAATGGCGGACGAAACCAGTTTGGCGCCGCGCCGGTTGCGCTTGCTATCGCCGCGCTGCATCGCAGGAGTTGGTCGCGGGTCGCGGAAGCCCCGCAGTAGAAAAGATTGGGATGGGTATCGGTGTGATTGCCGATCACGTGGCCCCGGGCGGCGATTTCCCGTGCGAGGTCTGGGCACTCCCGCACGAAGCGGCCGACGAGGAAGAACGTGGCACGCGCATCGTAACGGTCGAGCAGATCCATAAGCTTCGGGGTAATGGCGGGATTCGGGCCGTCATCAAACGTCAATAGGAGCTGGCGTGGCGAATTCGTCCGGCAAATCGTCGGTCCAAAAAGCTGAGCGCGCGGATACGCAGCGCCATAGGCGGTGAACCCTGTGGCCAAGGTCACGACGGCTGCCGGGGCGGCGATCAACCAGGCATTCATGCACAGGATTTTCGCACAGCAACACGGCTGGCAAAAATAAATCTGAACCTCGATAGCGTGAACGGTGCACTTCGATCAAGGTGACAACTTTTTGGCTTATTCGGGCTTACGGAGGGATTGCAGGTCTATGCCCAGCTGCTGGCACTTTTTATAGAGGTGGCTGCGCTCGAGGCCCAGGGCGCGCGCCACATTGGTCATGTGAAAATTGTGGCGGCGAACTTCGGCCAGGAGCACTTCCCTTTCAAAGGCTTCCGTGCGATCGGCGAGCGTGCCGTTCGTCAGGGCAGTCGAAGCCGAAGAGGAAATTGCCGAGCCGGGAGATGTTTCCGAGCCAGGAAGAACCAAGCGAACGTCATCGCCGGTGACGCCATCCTCGGCCGAGAGCAGGACCAACCGCTCCACGATATTGCGCAGTTCACGCACGTTTCCCGGCCAGGAGTACCGCCGCAAACCGGCGATGGCTTCGCTGGAAAAAATCTTTTCTTTCCAGCCATTTTGCGCCGCCACCTGACGCGAGAAATGCGCTACAAGGTCTGGAAAATCCTCCGGGCGCTCGCGGAGCAACGGCAGGACCAGTGGAAAAACGTAGACGCGGTGGAAGAGATCGCGGCGAAACGCGTTCTGCTCTACCAGCTTCTCCAGATTGCGGTGTGTGGCCACAACCACGCGCACGTTGACGCGAATCGGCTTGTCGCCGCCGACGCGCTCCACTTCTCCCTCTTCCAGCACGCGAAGCAGCTTGGCCTGCATGGCCAGCGGCATATCGCCGATTTCGTCGAGGAAAAACGTGCCGCCATCGGCTTGTTCGAATTTGCCAAGATGTCTGGAGGCCGCGCCGGTGAAGGAGCCTTTTTCATGGCCAAACAGTTCCGACTCGATCAGCTCCGCGGGAACGGAAGCGCAGTTCAGCGTGATGAAAGCGTTCTCGCGGCGCGGAGATTTCTCATGAATGGCCCGGGCCACCAACTCTTTTCCGGTTCCGGTTTCGCCCAAAATGCAGACGCGGGTTTCGCTTGCGGCGACGCGGTCGATCTGCGCTGCGAGCTTTTTCATCGCCGGGCCGGAACCCACCAGTTCGTGCTTCCCGAGACGATGCCGCAACTGACGATTTTCTTCTTCCAGGCGCGAAAGCCGCAGGGCATTTTCGACCGTTACCAGAAGCTTGTCGGTGGAGAGCGGTTTCTCCAGAAAATCGAGCGCGCCGAGCTTCGTGGCGCGCACCGCCATTTCGATATTGGCTTGTCCGGAGATCAGCACGATCGGCGTCTTCACGCCGGCCTTCTTCAAATCCTCCAGGAGTTCTAAACCGCTTCGCCCGGGCATCACTACATCAGAAAGAATCAAGTCAAAGACTTCGCTCCGAAGCAGCTCCAGCGCGCGGGCAGCGTTGTCGCAGACGGTTGCTTCGTGCCCCGCGAGGCGAAAGGCGCGCGAAAGCGAGGCCAGCGTATTGGGGTCGTCATCGACGAGGAGAAGGTGCGCTTTGCGTGGCAAGGATTTCCCTTCTTGCGTTTTCAGCCGGACGCCGCTGTTGTTTGCGCCTGCGCGGGGTTCAAAGAAGCAGGTTCAGCGCCCGGCTTCGCGGAACTTTCCGTTTGCCGCTTGGGCAGGTCCATGCGAAAGGTGGTGCCGCGGCCTTCCTCGCTGGAGACGGAAATAGTGCCGTGATGGTCGCTGATGACGGACTGCACGATGGCCAGGCCCAGACCCGTGCCCTGCTGCTTGCTGGTGTAATACGGCGTGAAAAGCCGCGAGCATTCTTCCGGCGTGAGGCCCTTGCCGGTGTCCGTGACTTCAATGCGGACGTGGTCTTCATGCTCGGAGGTGCACAGGGAAAGCGTTCCGCCGGAAGGCATGGCGTCGAGCGCGTTCAGCACCAGGTTTTGGAACGCGCGGTGCAGCAGATCGGGGTCGGCGTCGATTTCCGGCAGCGCTTCGGTGAGAAAAAATTCCGGCGAAATCGAGGGCTTGCCGACCGCGTTGAACTGCGGCTCGAACAGGCGCACCGCGTTGCGCAAGGATTCATTGACGCTGATGCGCGAAAAATGCGGCGCGGGCATTTTCGAGAAATCACTGAAGCGCCCGACGATGGTGTTCAGATTGGCGAGTTCCGCTTTCAGCGTGGCGGTGGATTCGTTGAAAACTTCCAAGAACTGCTCGGCTCCTAATTGCTTGGAGCGCTGCAGGTTCTCGACGGTGATTTGCAGCGGGAAGAGCGGATTGCGCAATTCGTGCGCCAAGCGCCGCGCGAGCTCCCGCCACGCGGCCACGCGCTCGGTTTGCACGAGCTTATCGCGCTGCGATGCCAGCGTGCGCGTCATCTCGTTAAAGGCCGCGGCCAGTTGGCCGATTTCATCGCGCCCGCGCACATCAATGTGCGTGTCCCAGCGGCCGGAAGCAACTTCGCGCGCGCCTTCGGCAAGTTCCTCCACTGGGCGGGTGATCCTCGAAGAGACCCAGAAGGTCAAAAGCAAGCCAATCAAGAGCGCGCCAGCGGCGACAATCGCCGCCGTTCGCAGGATCTGGTGCGTCAGCGTCACGAGTTCCCTTCGCGAGCTTCCCAGTAGAAGAACGCCCAGCAATTCGTTGTTGCGCCCGGTCAGCGGGATGGCGTGAAAAGCCTCCCCCTCGGCCGGGTCATTGGACCAACCCACGGTGCGCACCACGGGCTGAGGCTGTTTCTGAATTTGCTCGATCAGCGGCTGGAACAAGTCAGCTTGCTGCACCACGCCGCCGGCATCGGTCAGCGCGGTTGGAACGAAAGAGGGTTCCAGATTTCGATAGAGGATCGCCCGCATCCCGGCGGGAAGCACCAACGACGCGAGAAAATTCTGGTCCAGCCGGCGCCCGCCAATAATGTAGAAATTCTTGTCGCCCACGGGCAGCGTGCGCACCACGGTCATCGAAAGCGCCACGCCATCGGGGAGTTCCTCGCGCTTTAAGAAGGCAGTTGATTCGCGCCACTCTTTCGCCGGCGTCACCCAATCATTTTTGTATCCCACGCGCGCGGGATATTGCGCGGAGGAGATCAAAGTGCCGTCGGCGTTCACAAACTCGACGAAATCCAGGCCGTGATCCTGCGCGGCGCCGGTGGCGTCATGAACGTAGAGTGATTGATCGGAGTTGCTACGCGCCAGGTCCAGGGCCATGCGCAGTGTGACTTCGGCGTTGGTGATGTTTTCCACCTGATGGACAACTTCCTCGCCGCGCTGCGCGAATTCTTTCTTGAATTGCGCCACCAGAGCTTCGGTGCGTTGCGCGTCCATCTCTTCGAATGCGGCGCGCGTGTAATGAGTCACGCCATAGGCCACCACGGAGACCGAGGCAAGTACGGTGGTCAAAAAAATCAGGAATACTTTCGTGCGGAAACTCATGGGTGCGCTCCGGGGACGAGAGCTTGCTGCTGCGATGCCGCAGGCCGGGCAAATGACCGAACGTTGGATGGAGCCGGGGCTGTTACTGGAACATCGAGCCACACGTCGGCGAGATGGAATGGACGTTTGTACACGGGTACGATTGCCGATGATAGCACGCCGCGGAATCGGCGGATGCTGGGTGTGCCCAAACAACGAGGGCGGAGAAAACCACTCGATGTACGGCGAAAGGAACCACTTGCTTATTTGGACGCTCCGAATTCTTCCGCTGAATTCTTTTGTTGTCCTTCCGTGTTCCTCGGATTCGACTGTGCAAGACTGCCTGGTTTATCGCGCGGCCTGCTTCTGGAACACGGCTAGCCGGGTGGCGCGGTGCGCGGCGCTGGCGACGGAGTAACCTTTGGCTGAAGAAGGCAAGCGCGGCGGTGCTTGCTTCGTCTTCGTTGACCGCCCGGGCAAGACCCGGATCTTCGACTTCGCGGTCACACGGACCTTGGTTACTCTTCCTTTCCAGCGACGCGCACCGAGCCACCTGCAGGGGTTTTGGCTAACCGTAAACTTATTAAGGCCGGCGGTTCGGCTTGCGCTGCGCCGTGGCTACTTGCGCCGGTGCATCGCCGTCTGAACCGTCGTCGGACGTTCCGTTATTCCCGTTGGTAGCGCCGGAAAACGCCGACCGCATCACGTCATTCGCGAAGAAATTCTTTCCGTCCATCGGCACCATCATGATTTGCAGTTTGTCGGAAAGTCGCTCGGCGATAATTTTCTGGATGAGCATGGGGTTTTGTTTTAAGACGCTGGCCTCGAATTTCATGCGCTCGGCGTCCGCCGCTGCGGTCACGCGGATGCGGTTGGCCTCCGCTTCAGAAAGGTTGTGCTGGCGTTCGACTTCCGCTTTGCTGTCAATTACTTTGGCTTGCGCGGCAGCCTCGGCGTTCTGCAGCGTCGCTTCTTTCCGTGCGGCCGCCTCCAGCTTGCTCTGCTCGATCTGTTTCTGCTTCAGCGGCAGCGTGTATTGCATGGCGTCGGATTCCGCTTTGGCCTGCAGCACGCGGACTTGCGCCTGTGCTTCGGCTTGCTTCACGTCGCGCGCTTTTTGCGCGTCGGCTTCCAGCTCGGCGATGCGCACCTGCTTTAGCTTGATTTCCTGATCCGTGCTGATGCGCTCGTTCTCCTGCTCCTTCAGCAACAGGCCTTCGAGACCTTTGGCGTATTCCGCGGGGAGTTGTAAATCGCGCAGCAACACTTCGCGAACGATGATTCCGTCGCTGGCCAACCGCGCGGTGATGGCTTCGGCGGCTTTGGTGCGCAACTCTTCTCTCTTCGTTGCGAATATTTCGCGCGTTAGATAATTCGGCGCGAGCTGCCGGTAGATCGTCGAAACCACGGGTGCGACAACTTCATCGCCAATGGCTTGCGGCAAATTGGTGTGAATCGAATCGAGGCGATGAGAATCCAAGCGGTAGCGCACGCTGACGGCAAGCCCCAGATTCAATCCTTCCCTCGCCTGCACACTCAGCACGTCGCCTTTCTGCTTCGGGTCTTCCGTGACCCGCGTGGTGTAAACCTGCTCGCGCGTATCGTACAGTTCCACGCTATCCACCAGCGGCGTGACCAGATGCACGCCCGGATAGAGGGTGCCGGGCCGCGCGCCCCAGATTTGGCTGATGCGCACGCCGGCCGACCCATCGGGGATCACCAGGATGCTGAGCGAAAACAATAATGGCAGCACACCTGCCGAGGCCAGTTGTTGCGCCAGCTTCCACCGGATGGCTCCCCAGCGAACGGGCACGAAAGGGCGTTTTGGGATTGCCGCCACACCTTCAGCGCCGGATTCGTCGGTGGTATTTCTGGCGAGCAGCCGGCGAAGTTGTGAAGCCAGATAAATGTCATAGATCACCAGAATCACGGCGGCGGATAGTAGACCAACGCCGAAAAACAGCAAGAGATATTTCAGAGCCAGCATGATGTCGATCCTTTCTTTTCCTTCCTTCGCCCGGCGTCCGCCGGGGGAATCTCAACTCCATCAGATATAAACCTGCCCTCTGCAACTCTCGCGCT
Source organism: Candidatus Acidiferrum sp. (assembly GCA_041476465.1). GTDB lineage: Bacteria > Acidobacteriota > Terriglobia > Acidiferrales > UBA7541 > Acidiferrum. The sequence continues at coordinate 49,971 of JBGOTL010000007.1, forward strand.
CAGCGGTGCGAACCAAACGCGCGTGTCAATTGCCGGGTGCCGCGCGACAGCCCGGAGCAATCTTTGATACGCTGAGCCGTGGCCGGGCGCATCAATTGAAACGCCGCGCGCAGCAGCAGCCAATCGAGTCCCAGCGCAGCCGCCGCGGCCAGCAGCGTGGCAGTAACGAGTCCCGCGAAGTTGATCATCGTGTTCATGGTGTTTTTCCTTTGTTTGTGTTGCGCAACTCCTTACGGTAGGAGGAATGGCACGGCAGAGACCAATCTCAAACAACTGAAAACAAATGACTTACGAATATGGCAAGCATCCCAATACGTGGGGCAGCCAACACGCCGTGTCTGCCCAGACGCGCTGAGCGCCATGCCTCCCAGCACCCAGATTTGGCTGCACCGGCAATCAAGCGTAGTCTACGAATGAGCGCTTTTCGATTACCGGCAAGACCATCGGGAAGAACGCAGGAAGAAACGCGAAATGCCGAACGGGTCGGGATTTAGAATCGCACGCATTTTGGGCATACCCATCTACCTGGACACTAGCTGGGTGTTCATCTTTGCGCTGATCACCTGGTCGCTGAAGGTGCAATTCACCCAGCAGCATCCGCAATGGACCGCCCCGCAGCAGTGGACCGTGGGCATCCTCACCAGCCTCCTCTTTTTCGGCTCGGTGGTGTTCCATGAATTGGCGCACAGCGTAATCGCGCAACATTACAAAATTCGCGTGGTCTCCATCACCCTCTTCATTTTTGGAGGCGTGGCGCGCATCGGCCGCGACCCTTCCAAAGCAATCCAGGAATTCAACATCGCGATTGCCGGCCCATTGGCGAGCGGATTTCTTTCCGCCGCTTTCTTCGGCCTGACCCTGATTTTTCCTTCTCACGAGATGCTCGGCGCGCTGGCGATGTGGCTTGCGGGAACGAATGCCATGCTAGCGGTTTTCAATCTTCTGCCCGGGTTCCCCTTGGATGGCGGGCGCATCTTCCGCGCCATCGTCTGGGGCATCACAAAAGATTATTCGCGCGCGACCCGTGTCGCGGGAACAAGTGGAAAATTGGTGGCTTCCGGGTTGATTGGTTTCGGAATATGGAAATCGATCAATGGAGAATGGACCTCCGGCGTCTGGCTGATCTTCATCGGCTGGTATCTGCTGAACGCGGCGCGGGAAAGCGTCGCGCAAGTGGCTATTCGGGAATCGTTGATTGGATTGTGCGCTGCCGATGTGATGAGCCACGAAGTGCCAACCGTGGGAGGCCACCTCTCGCTCGAGGATTACAGCGCGGAGGTTTTGCGCACCGGGCGCCGCTGCCACATGGTCGTCAGCGATGACAATCTTTCCGGCATGATGAATGTCCACACGCTGAACTCTGTGCCCCGCGAAGAGTGGGCGCACACTTCGGTTCAAGCGGTGATGATCCCTCGCGACAAAATTTTGTGGGTCTCACCCGAAGAGCCGCTACAACGGCTTCTGGAAAGATTGCTGTCGTCGGACGTGAATCAGATGCCGGTGGTGAGTAGCACCGCGGAAGGCTCCACGCACATTTCAGGCATGGTCACGCGCGATTCCATCCTTCGCGTGATCCAAACGCGAACCGAGCTGGGACCCGTCGCGCAGAGCCGCTGAGAGGATCAGTCGCGGAGGGCCCGCACGCGAAAACCGCGACGCTGAAAATCCATTGCTACCTCTGAAAATCCCGCCACTTGCAATCGCCTAACAACCGAAGACGGCGCCACCGGCACAAACGTACTCCGGAAATGGCCCACACGATGGATCCAACTCTCCTTGATTTCGAACGCGAGAAAAACGCCACCTGGGCGCAGGACTCGGTGAATTTCCGCAAAAGCGCGGTCCTGGAGTTCCCTGGAGCGCAGGTGATGCAGCACGAGAATGGCAATCGCGGAAGAAAACGTGCCGCCGGCAAACGGCAGCGTTGAGGCATCCCCGCGCAGCACAACAACGTTGGAGCTTATGTGCCGGGCAGCCAGCCCGGCGGCAAAGTTGTGATCGTATTCGAGCGAGGTGACGCGCGCGACGCGGTGTCGCAGTTCATCCGTCGCCGCACCCGGGCCTGCGCCAATCTCCAGCAGGTGGTCGCCCAGTTCAGAGCCGGCGAGAACCCATGGCAGCAGCTGCCGCTTCGTAACGTAGCGCCAAAGGGAGGACGCGCAAAACCAGTTCTCGAATCGGTTCATCGGCGAAGTGCGGCTTAACCCATGGCGAGTCTAACGCAAGAAACCCGCCGGTCGAAAATCCTATTTGACCGCTAAGCAGCCGTCAGGGAAGAAGGGTACGCAAGCGGCGGAGAGAAGATGCAAACTGATCGGCATTGTATGCCGAGGGATTTTCGAGTTGTTGGAACAGGCCGCTGATCGCGGCACGCACTTCGGCTGCGTTCGCTGGTTTGGCGTCGCGGCTGTACGCGATGTAAAGCGAATCAAGCGCCATGACCGCTTGCTCCGCGGCGCGTTCATCCGCCAGGGAAATATTTTCGGCATCATCCGCAATGCGCTGCATCATGCGCAGGGCGATGGCCTGGTCGTACTGCATGGTTGCCAGCCGCTCGGCAATGCGCTGGGCGAGCGGAGCCGCAGCCGAAGCTGCCGTTGCAACCACGCCGCGATCAGCATTCAGCTTGCTCATCTCGTCCGAAACCGCAACGAGCTGACGGTCCAACTCCTGCGCCGAAGCTGAATCAATCTGCTTTGCGAGCAGCCGGAAAACAGCGTAACGCGAAGCGTTCCACACAGGATCGCCCGCTCGGCGGCCCGCGTAGGCATGCTCTTGCCGCCAGCTTTCCTTCGGCGCACCCAATGCGTGGTGGCACGCGAAGCACGAAAGTTCGGAATATTCCGGCCAAATATCTTTCTTGTCGAAGCGCTCTCGCTTCGCGCGCCACGTGAGGCGCTCCATCGCCGCGCGCAACTGCACCGCTTGACCCGTGCTCCAATCACGCACGCCGGCCCAGGCGGCGTCTTCCACCGGCTTGCCGGAGGACGATTCCCGCGGAGTCTTCCAATGGCGCGGCATCACCGCGGAAAAGGAATCCAGCTCGAAGTAGAGATCCGGGTGCCCCGCAGCGATCATTTCGTGATCGACAAACTTTTCCTTCGCGCCCAGGTGGCATTCCAGGCATTTTTCCGTGCGATGAATCACGTTGCGCGTATCGTGCATCCCCAGCGCCAGCGATTTCTCATGCGGCGAGTCACGCAGGGTGTGCGGACCGAGCCAACCGGAGGCCGGCCCGTGGCAATTCTCGCAGGAGACGCCCTCGGCAATTTCAAACGCGCGCCCGCGCTGCTCGGCTGAGGTGTAAAGCGCGTGACACACCAGGCACTTCGGCGATTCCTCGGCCTTCTTGCCCAGCTTCAGGATGCGCGCCATGCGTTCGGCGAGCTCCCCGGTCAGCGCTTGATACGCGCGACTGTGCTTGTCTTGGATAATCCAGGTGGAATATTCGTTCTGCAGGATGCGGCTGCCCGCCACCGGCTTGACGCTGCCGTGGCAGCTCGTCGCGGCGCAGGATCCCGGGCCGATGTATTTCGAGGGCTCATCGCCCCGCACGAGGGCAGGCAAAAGAAGGAGCGCGGTGCACGCAGCGCGGCGCAATCGGCGTGAAATAAGAAATTGGTGCATGTCAGATGCCCGGAGAAGCTCTTCGCTTATAGCGTCGCTGCCGGGGCGAAGTCAACGTCCGCCATTGCCTTTTTCGCGGCTTGCCGCGAAAAGGCAACGGGGCGCCATTTACAGCCGCTCTCCGCGACAGTAGTATGCAAGGGATTTCGTACCTTACTTCGCCCGGGCAGATGCCGACGAAGCTGCCCGCGCACTTCTCACGAGACGCGACGCCGTGATCTTCGACGATCTGCGAGCCATTCAACTTCGCTACGGCTTCTTGCCCAAGGCGGAGCTCGAAGCCTTGTCCCAGCGTATCCAGACGCCGCTCTATCATATTCACAGCGTCGCTAGCTTCTATCCCCATTTTCATCTGTCGCCCCCGGCGAAAGCCGAAATCCGCGTCTGCGCGGACATGAGCTGCCACTTGAACGGCGCTTGTGAGCTGCGCGCGGAGTTGCAATCGAGATTCGCCGCCGCGCGCCCCGAAGACGTCCAGATCCGCGACGTCTCCTGCCTGGGGCGCTGCGATCTTGCGCCGGCCATTTCCATCAACGACCAAATCTTCACCGGCGTCACCCCGGCACAGGCGGAAGGCATCGCGCGCAGCGCCATCCGCGGCGAAACCGTGGAAGAGGAGCATCCACAGCAAGCGCGCGTGCAGTGTGCTTCCGATCCCTATCCTGACGCCGAAAAGTATGGCGTCGCGCGAAAGTTCATTCTCAGCAAAGACTGGGATGCCCTGCTGGCGCAATTGAAAGACTCCGAACTACGTGGCATGGGCGGCGCTGGCTTCCCTACCTCCATGAAATGGGATCTGGTGCGCAAACAACCCGGCGTGGAAAAATATGTCATCTGCAATGCCGATGAGAGCGAGCCGGGCACCATCAAAGACCGCTTCATCATGAGCAACCTGCAGCATCTGGTCATCGAGGGCATGCTCCTCGCGGGACTCGTCACCGGCGCGAAAAAGGGCATTCTCTACATCCGTCATGAATACCATATGCAGGAAGAGATCCTCGGCGAAGAAATTCGCCGCTGCTATCGCGCCAACCTGCTCGGCAAGAAACTTTTGGGCAGCGATCTCGATTTCGATTTGGAAGTCTTCGTGAGTCCCGGCGGCTACATTTGCGGCGAAGAGACCGCACTCATGGAAGCGATCGAAGGAAAGCGCGCCGAGCCGCGCAACAAGCCTCCCTTCCCCGTCACGCATGGTTTGTGGCAGAAGCCCACGGTCTTGAATAACGTGGAAACTTTTGTCAACGTCCCGCAGATTCTTGCGCGCGGCATCGAATGGTTCAAGAGGCAAGGCCAGGGCGGCTCGCGCGGACTGAAATTCGTCGGTGTCAGCGGTCACGTTGCGCGGCCTGGCATTTACGAGGTCTCCATGGGTACGCCCATGCGCGAAGTCCTCTTCCATCACGCCGGTGGAATTCGCGGTGGGCGCCATTTGAAGGCCTTTGCGCCGTCCGGACCATCGTCAGGCTACCTTCCTGCTTCCATGGTGGACGTTCGGCTCGATTTTAAAGCGCTTGCGGAAGCGGGCTCCATGCTCGGCTCCGGCGCCATTGTCGTCTGCGACGACACCACCTGTATGCTGGACATGGCCCTCAACGCAGTGCGCTTCTATCGCAACGAATCGTGCGGAAAGTGTGTGCCCTGCCGTGTTGGCTCGCAGAAAATGACCGACCTGCTGGTGCGCTGGACGCAGGGTGGACTTCCCGAGTCGCACTACCGCTCCGACCTGGCACTGCTCGAATCGCTCTCGCAGGCCATGAGCCTTACGTCTATCTGCGGCCTCGGCCAGATTGTGCCGGCGCCAATTCAATCTGTGCTGAAGCACTTTCGCGCGGAAATCGATGCGCATGTCTTGCAGGGCCAGTGCCCTAGTGGGATCTGTTTTTCGCCTGCGGCTAGAGCCGGCGAACTGCAGCGTGCGGCAATTCGGCCGTAAGGCAGCAAGGCCTTCTGGCCGGAAGTTTTTCGAGTCTCGCTTGTCGAAGTTTGTCATCCTGAGGCGAACCGACGAGGTTCGCCGAAGGATCTCAGCTGATTGGCTAGCGGTGACGTAATCATGCGACTACGGATTTCGCAATTGAAAGAAGGTTCGTGAGCACCGCAACCACACCTCCAGGACTAGTCGATATCACCATCGACGGGCAACCCATCCGCGTTCCCGCGGGCACCAGTGTCTTCGACGCCGCGCGCATGAACGGCATACCCATCCCCACGCTATGCCACTTGCAGAACGAAACCCCCGTCGGCGTCTGCCGCCTGTGCGTTGTGGACACCGGCGCGCGCGTTTTCTCGGCCTCCTGCGTGCGTCCCGTCGAGCCGGGCATGAAAGTGGTCACCAATTCCGAAAAAGTGTTGAACGCGCGGAAGACCCTGCTCGAACTGATGATGGCGGACCACCCATCCCCCTGCGCGCGACACCAGCACTCCGGAGACTGCGAACTCGAAACGCTTTCGAATGCCGCGGGCATCATCCAGCCGCGATTTGCCAAGCGCACCATTTCGCGCGGGAAGGACAACTCCTCGCTGGCCATCGCCGTGGACCACGACGCTTGCATACTCTGTGATCGCTGCATCCGCGGCTGCGATGAGATCAAGAATAACTTTGTCCTCGGGCGCATGGGCAAGGGCTATTCCACCGGAATTGCCTTCGACCTGAATTCGCCGATGGGCGATTCCACTTGCATCTCCTGCGGCGAGTGCATGGTTTCGTGCCCCACGGGAGCGCTGACCAATAAGGGCGTAGTAGGCGTATCCATTGCCACTGGGCCGGACGCACAGGGCCTCGATGCCGAAGAACTTCTGCGGTTGCCGGTCTTCAAGGGCGTCTCCGGGACATTCTTAGAGCTGAACCGCGGCGCCATTGTCAAACACCGCTTCCGCAAGGGCGAAATCATCTGCCGCGAAGGTGAATTTGGCTCGACGGCGTTTTTCATTCTGGAGGGCAAAGCGCAGGTGGCCATTTCCACGCCGATCGCCCATGTCAAAACGCAGGGTGGCGCGCAGGGCTTTTTTAAACGCCTCACCAGCACGCTCGTCGGCCGCGAGCAGGACAAACGCGACGAGGAAACCCGCGATCGGACGATTCCCATCGACGCCCCCGTGGATCTCGCTTATGGGAATCCCGTCGCAGAACTCGGCCCCGGAGATCTCTTCGGCGAAATGACCTGCATGAATTTCTATCCGCGCTCGGCGACGGTGCGGGCGGAAACCGATGTTGTGGCGTACGAAATGCTCCGCAACGTTCTCGATATTTTGCTGAAGAACAAGACCTTCCGCGCGCAGGTGGACCAGAATTACCGCCGGCGCGCCCTGGAAAATCATCTTCGCGGCGTGCCCATGTTCGCGGACCTCTCACCCGATTTCATCGAGCACCTGAAACAGAGCGTCGAGCTGCAGAGATTCGCTCCCGGCCAAATCATCGCCCGCCAGGGCGACCCCGCGGATAGTTTCTATCTTGTGCGCATCGGCTTCGTGAAAATTTCCGAAAATTATCCGGGCGGTGAACTGGTCCTCGCGTATCTCTCCCGCGGCGACTATTTCGGCGAGATTGGCCTGTTGGGCGGCGGAGTGCGCACCGCGGCTTGCACCGCGCTGGATCACGTGGAACTGGTACGCATCTCCGGCGACGATTTCCGCCAGATGGTCGAGCGCTTTCCCAGCGTTCGGCAGGGCCTCGAAGCCGTGGCCGAGGAACGCCGCACGCAAAACCAGCAGCGCATGCAGATGGTTCACAATGTGCCTATCGATCAATTTCTTTCTCAGGGTTTGATGGAAGCGCAGAGCCTGCTGATTCTTGACCTGGAAAATTGCACGCGTTGCGATGCCTGCGTCAACGCCTGCGCCGATGCGCACGACGGCGTTACGCGCCTGGTTCGCGATGGCTTGCGCTTCGATCAGTATCTCGTCGCCACATCGTGCCGCCAGTGCCGCGATCCGCTGTGCATGGTCGGCTGCCCCGTCGGCTCGATTCGAAGGCGCAACTCTCTCGAAGTCATCATTGAAGACTGGTGCATCGGCTGCGGCCTCTGCGCGCAGAACTGCCCCTACGGCAACATTAATTTACATCCATTCGAGGTGATGGCCGACGATCCCGATCGCCCCGGGCGCAAAATAGCTGCGGTAAAGCAGAAGGCCACCTCGTGCGATTTGTGCACGCATCTGAAAGAGCCGAGTTGCGTCTACGCCTGTCCGCACGACGCGGCGCATCGCGTCGATCCAAAAACATTTTTCGGCGAGATGCTCGGCCAGGGTGCCGGCAAATGATTACGACTTTGCTCGCGCTTCACCAGCCTTGTGGCCCATTGCCGGTTTTGTGGCACAGGGCCAGTCTGGCTGCGCATCACAAAGTGAATGTCATCCTGAGAGCCCGCGCCTTTTGCGGGCACGAAGGATCTCAACGTAAAATTCGAGCAAAACGCTGACTATGCGGATGGACAAAACACAACGCGGCTGGGCGCTCGCATCGCTGGGCATTCTGGCGGCCTCGGGGGCCGTCTATGCGATTTATGCCTTGCGCGCGCCGCAAGGCCCGCGCGGCGGCAGCCCGGTCGGCCTGGCCTTCGGAATCATCGGCTTCGGCTTCATGCTCTTTGCCGCGCTGCTGGGAGCGCGCAAACGCGTTCCCGTGTGGCGGGTGGGCCGCGCGCAGGCCTGGATGCGCGGACATCTGTGGCTGGGTCTTCTCAGCCTCCCGATCATTCTTTTTCACGGCGGCTTTCATTTTGGCGGCGCGCTGACGCGTGTCTCCATCTGGCTGCTGATCATCACCGTGGCAAGCGGCCTATTTGGAGCCGTGTTGCAAAATTATCTCCCGCGTATCATGACCGCCGACGCCCCGCTGGAAACCATCTACGACGAAATCGGACACGTCCGGAAACTCTTGCGCGAGGAAGCCGACCGCGCCACCCAGGCGCTTTGCGGATCGCTCGGTTTTGCCGCCGCTTCCACGGAAGAGATGCAGCGTGCCGGCGGGTTCACCGCCATGCGTCCCGTTTCTTCCGCCGCGGGCGGCGCGGCCGTCGCGGCCGCGCCGGAAATTGTTCTACTCTCGGAAGAAGAAAGCGCACCGCTGCGCAGGTTTTATCTGGAGGATATGCGGCCGTTTCTGGAACGGCCAAGAGAACGCGGCCAGCGCCTGGCGAATGCTGACAAAATGCGGAATACATTCGCCGGCTTGAAAACTCGCCTGCCGGCCGCAGCGCACGGTACGCTCGGCGATTTGCAGGATATTTGCGAGGAAGCGCGGCAACTTGTGCGCCAGGAACGGCTGCACCACTGGCTGCATGGCTGGCTGTTGGTGCATATCCCGCTGTCGCTGGCGCTGATTGTGCTCGGCGCGATTCACGCAGTGATGGCGCTTCGCTATTAGGTGACAATTGGCACGCACCCGCACAACAAAGAAACTCGCGCAGCGCATCGACCTCAACTATTTCAAAAGGCCGACGCCGTTCAAGCGCGCAAGGCTTGCGCTGAGCCTCTTGGCGCCCGCTCTCGCCTTGGTCTGGATTGCCTGGCACACCTTCGCCAATGATCATCGCGTCTTTAGCAGCGGCCGCATGAGCGCAGCCCACGCCGTGCTGGAGCAGCAATGCGCGGTGTGCCACGTGCAAAAGGCCGGCGCGTTTTCCGCGAAAGCTGCGGACAGTGCATGTTTGTCGTGTCACGACGGGCCAGTCCACCATGCCAGCCAGGTGAAAACACTCGAATGCGCCGTGTGCCACACCGAGCATCGCGGGCGCGTCAACATTAGCGCGGCCAGCAATCAGAGCTGTGCGGAGTGCCACTCCAATCTGAAGTTCAACAGCGGCGCGCTGCGTTATGAATCGCACATTCGCAGCATCGAGGACGGCCACCCCCAATTCACGGCGCTTCGCGATGGTCAGCGCGATCCCGACACGATCAAACTCGATCATGCGCTTCACATGAAGCCCATCCGCCGCGGCCCCAATGGGCCTATCGCCCAGCTCGATTGTGGCGATTGCCATCGCCCTGTGGCGGTCCAAGCAGCCTGGAGCTATTCCGATGTGAATTACGCTGCCGCAGTGAACTCCTACTCCAACGCCGCTGAACTTGTTGCGCCTGTCGGCGCAACGCTGAAACCGAGGCGCGCGGCGACCGGGCGCGAATTTATGGCCCCAGTGAAATTCGCCACGGCCTGCGCGTTTTGCCATTTGCTCACCTTCGACAAGCGCTTTGATGACGGCGTGCCGCATGACAAAACAGAAGTGGTGCATACATTCCTAGTGAAGAAATTCCAGAGCTACGTCGCTATTCATCCGGGCGAGGTTCGCGTTACCCGCGATCCCAATCGCGATTTAACGGGCAAGCCGATGCCGCCGGAAGTGCGCGTCCTCTCGCCAGCGCAGTGGGTCGCAGAACGAACGGCCGAGGCCGAAACGCTCTTGTGGCGAAAGACCTGCAAGCAGTGCCACACGTTGCGAAACCTCGAAGGCAATTCCCTGCCGGTGGTGGCATCATCGAACACCACAATACGTTGGATGCCTCATGCCAAATTCGATCACGACGCGCATCGCGGCTTTACCTGCCAGGGCTGCCATCAGAAAGCCTTGACCAGCACGGAAACCAGCGACGTCCTGGTGCCGGGAATTGCAACATGCCAGACTTGCCATGCGCCCGGGCCGGATCACGCTGAGTCCCGCTGCTTCGAGTGCCATACGTACCACGATTGGTCCAAGCGTAAGGAAGTCAGGCCCAATTTCGATCTTCCCGCGTTGCATACCGGTGGGCGGGCAAGATAGAACGATTCGTAATTCTGGCGGCCAAGTTAGCGGCGTCTCGGAAAGCGTGCAAAGCCACCTGCGGGAGGAAAGCGGATGGAGCGTATCGCGGTGATCACCAGCGGAGGGGATGCGTCCGGGATGAACGCCGCGATCCGCGCGGTGGTGCGTACAGGGATTGATCGCGGATGGGAGGCGTTGGGAGTTCGGCACGGATATGCGGGACTGATCAGCGACAACTTCGTCGAGCTTGGGCGGCGCAGCGTGAGCGGAATCATCCAGCATGGCGGCACGATGCTGGGGACGGCGCGCTGCGAAGCGTTCAAGACCGATGAAGCGCAGATCAAGGCAATTCGCTTCTTACGCGAGCGAGCGGTGAAAGCGCTCGTGGTGATCGGCGGGGACGGATCGCAGGCGGGGGCGCTGGCGCTGCTGAAAAAAGGATTTCCAGTGGTGGGAATTGCGTCGACCATCGACAACGATCTGAACGGCGCTGAAATTACCCTGGGCGCGGATACCGCTCTGAATGTCGCGCTGGAGGCGATTGACCGGATCAAAGTGACGGCCTCGTCGCACGAGCGGGCGTTTCTGGTGGAGGTAATGGGACGAGAGTGCGGTTACCTGGCGCTGGCGGCGGGAGTGGCAGGCGGCGCGGAGTGCGTGGTGCTCCCGGAACTGGAAACTGATCCGGAGAAAGTGGCGTTCGAACTGCGTGCGGCATACCAGCGCGGAAAGTCGCATGCGATCGTGGTCGTGGCCGAAGGAGCGCGTTACAACGCTTCGGGCCTGGCGAAATATTTTGAAGAGCATCGCGAGCGAATAGGATTCGAATTGCGCGTGGTGAAGCTGGGGCATGTGCAGCGTGGCGGGACGCCAGGAGCGTTCGACAGAATCTTGGGGACGCGCATTGGAGCGGCGGCTGTGGAATACATTTCGCGTGCGGAGTTTGGCGTGCTCGTTGGGCTAAATCGGGGAGAGATTACGGCGACTCCGCTGGTAGAAGTAGTCGGGAAGAAGAAGCAGCTCGATCCGAAACTCCTGGAACTCGCAGGAATTCTGGCGCGATGAGCGGCGGTCACCCTGAGCGTGGTGTTCCCTGGCCGCTACACGGGCATTATAGATTTTCGCCGGACATGATGAAGAGCGGATTGCCTTCGATGCTGGTAAATTGCGGGCGGAGGCGCTCGGTGTTGTAGTGCTCCTTGATGTTGACGAGTTTTTTGGTGGAAGTGACGATCTCGAGCGGGACGTTCCCGTAATGACCGTTCTTGAGGACCACGAGGCGCCCGCTGATTTTCTTGATGAGTAAATCGAGCGCCAGGTTCCCGTACGCCATGGGCGCGATGGAATCAATAGCGTCGGGGTCGCCGCAGCGGACGAGATACCCGAGCTTTTGGTTGATGACATCGATGGACCGGCCCTTGTTGTACTTCGCGGAAAGCTCCTTTACGTTTTCGCTGACGAGATCCCCGATTCCGCCGAGCTTCCGATGGCCGTAAGCATCGGTGGTTTCCCCTTCGAAGACCATCTCGCCGCTTTCGAACGTGGCGCCCTCCGAAACCAACACGATGGAATATCGGCTGGGATTCTTGCGGCGATCCTCCACCAGCAGTTCGGTGAGCCGCTCGATATTGAATTTGTATTCGGGAATCACGCAGCGATTGGCCGCCCCTGCCATTGTAGGGAGCATGGCGGTGAAACCCGCGTAGCGGCCGAAGACTTCCAGCACAAGGATCCGCTCGTGGGAGCCCGCCGAGGTGCGCAGGCTGTTGACCATCTGGATGGTGCGCGTGATGCAAGTGCTAAGACCGATACAGTAGTCGGTGCCGGGGACATCGTTGTCCATGGTCTTGGGAATGCCGATGACTTTGAAACCTTCCTTATGCAGGCGAACACCATAGCTGAGCGTGTCATCGCCGCCGATGGGAATGAGCGTATCAATGCCAAGCCATGCGAGATTCTTGATTACTTCCGGAGTAAGGTCGTTCTTCTCGGCGGTGAATTTGTCCTTGAGATGCGCAGGGACGTTGGACTGACTGACGCGTCCGGGATTAGTGCGTGAAGAATGGAGAAAGGTGCCGCCGGTGCGGCCGGAGCGATCGACGATCGCTTCGTCCAGGAGAAAGAAATTGTCGGAATTGTCGTAATCCTTCTCGCGGACCATGTCGACGAGACCGGCCCAGCCGTGACGAATGCCGATGACCTGATAGCCTTCGCGCAAGGCGCGGAGAGTGACGCCGCGAATGGCAGGGTTGAGACCGGGAACGTCGCCGCCTCC